>JALYHE010000103.1 GCA_030776705.1 Actinomycetota bacterium
GTCGTCCACCTCGCCTGGCTGTTCCAGCCGACCCACGACCCCATGACCACGTGGCGGGCCAACGTCATCGGGAGCAGCCGGCTGTTCGAGGCGGCCGCCGGCGCCCGGGTTCCCACCCTGGTGCACGCCAGCTCGATCGGGGCCTACTCGCCGGCTCCAGGCCGCGTGGTGGACGAGAGCTGGCCCACCCACAGCCTCCCGAGCGCCGGCTACGGGCGGGAGAAGGCGTACGTCGAGCGGCTGCTGGACACCGTCGAGGCCCGCCACCCCGAGATGCGGGTCGTGCGGCTGCGTCCCGGCTTCATCTTCAAGGCGGCGGCGGCCACGGCCCAGCGGCGGCTCTTCCTCGGGCCCCTGTTCCCCGGGTCGCTGGCCCGGCCCGGGCTCCTGCCCGTCGTGCCGCTCCCGCGCGAGCTGCGCTTCCAGGCGCTGCACACCGAGGACGCCGCCGAGGCGTACCTGCTGGCGGTCCGCTCGGACGTGCGGGGCGCCTTCAACCTGGCCGCCGAGCCGGTCCTGGACGGGCCGACCCTCGCTGCGGTCCTCGAGGCCCGGTTCGTGCCCGTGCCGAGCGTGCTGGTGCGAAGCGCCCTTGCCGCGGCCTGGCACGCCCACCTCCTGCCGGCCGACCCGAAGCTGTTCGACCTGGTGCTCGGACTGCCCCTGCTGGACACGACCCGCGCCCGCACGCTCCTGGGCTGGACGCCGACGAGGTCGGGAGCCGACGCGCTGTCGGAGATGCTCCACGGGCTGGCCGAGGGCGCCGGCGGGTCGACACCGCCCCTCGCCGGCGACAGCCCGGCCGGGCGGCTCCACGAGATCTCGACCGGGGTGGGCGAGCAGCCCTAGCGGCTGGTCCCTGCGGCGCGCCGGCTCACCCGCCGCGGAGGCTCTCCACGAGCTGGTTCTGCTGGAGGGCGAGGTCGTTGACCTCCTGCACCTTGGCGTTGTGGGCCTTCACGAGCTGGCGGTACCGGTCGGCGAGCGAGCTCAGCGCATCGACCTTGGCGTTCTGCTGGGGGATCAGCCGGTTGAACTCCTTGACGTTGCCTTCTGCCCTCAGCGCCTCGAGGCGGCGGTTGAGCTCCTCCAGCGCCGCCTCCTCGTTCCTGAGCCGTGCCTCCATCACGTTGATCTGTGCCTTGGCGTCGTCGATCTCCTCGTGCAGGGCGCTGATCCGGCGGTCCAGCTCCGCGAGGGTGCCCCGGTAGCCCTGATAGAGCGCGACCACGCGCTGGCGCGAGGCCAGGTACCGGCGGTAGTGGTTCTCCAAGGGCGCGCTCAGCGACGGAAGCTGGGTGGGCAGGATCGAGTGGAGCTCGTTGAGGCGCTGCCCGGGCTCGCTCCGGTCGTAGGCGGCCACGAGCTCCCGCAGGTCCCGGTCCTTCACCCCGGCGTAGACGTCGCCGACCCAGGTGTCGACGAGCGAGCGCTCTCGGGAGGACAGCGCCGCGTAGGCGGCGTGGAGCATCTCGTGGACCGCGGTGGTCTCCATCACCCCGGTGAGCTCGGTCCGCGGGACCCTCAGGATGTAGATCCGGTCACCGGTGTAGCAGCCGAGCACGTGCCCGTGCTCGCTGCCCCCGGGGCACACCAGGGCGAAGGGGGCCTTGTCGAGGACCTCAGGGCGGGCGCCGTAGAACAGGCGCTTTCCCTCCTCCGTCATCGATGCGGTGAGGGCGGCCACCTCGGGGGTGGCCTCGAACCTCGCAGCCGGCGCCGACGCCGCCGGCCGCGTCGTGGCCGATGCATTCGGCTCGTTCGGGAGGGAAGAGGTGCCTGCTGCTGTCGGTGGACGTGCCTGGCAGGCGCCGCAGAGGAGCACCGCCAGGGCGAAAAGGGAGAGAGCCCTTCGGCGCGGGCGCTTCAACGGCGGGAGCTCGGGAGCAAGGGGCATGGGAGGCGCTGACCGGTGGAGCGCTGGCGCCACGGCAACTAGTGCTGGTCGCCGTCGGTGCTGGCGACCAGGGTACGGGCGCGGCCGCTCAGGTCGCGCCGCACCACGCATCGGTCGAAGCCGGCGAGTAGGGCGAGCGCCACCGCCGCCTCGGCCTGGTGGGGCGCGAGCTCGACGACCACGGCACCTGGATGGCGGAGCCACCGGCGGGCGCCGGCGACGACGGCCTCGATCGCCTCCAGGC
>JALYHE010000104.1 GCA_030776705.1 Actinomycetota bacterium
CTCCCTACCAGCTCGCCTTCACGACGCCGGGAAGCTCCCCGGCGTGGACCAGCTCCCGGAGGCAGATGCGGCACAGCCCGAACTTGCGCAACACCGCCCTGGGCCGTCCGCAACGCCGGCAGCGGCTGTAAGCGCGCACCTTGAACTTCGGGGTGCGCTGCTGCTTCTCGATCAGAGCCTTCTTGGCCACGTCAGACCTCGCCTTCTCGCCTGAACGGAAAGCCGAAGGCTTCGAGCAGGGCCCTGCCCTCGGCGTCGGTGCGGGCCGTGGTGACGATGGTGACGTCCAGTCCCCGCACCGTGTCCACCCGGTCGTAGTCGATCTCCGGGAAGATGAGTTGCTCGGCCACGCCGAACGTGTAGTTCCCCCGCCCATCGAAGGAGGTGGCCGGCAGCCCCCGGAAGTCCCGCACGCGGGGGATGGCCAGGCTGATGAGACGGTCGAGGAACTCCCACATGCGGTCTCCACGAAGGGTGACCTTGGCCCCGATGGGGTTGCCCTCCCGGACCTTGAAGCCGGCGATCGACTTCTTGGCCCGGGTGACGAGCGGCTTCTGCCCCGAGATGGTGGCCAGGTCCCGGACGGCCCCTTCGAGCAGCGACGCCTGCTGGGTGGCCCCGCCCACGCCCATGTTGAGCACCACCTTCTCGAGGCGCGGGACCTCCATGACGTTGCCCAGGCCCAGCTCCTCCTTGAGCTGCTGGCGGACCTCGGTCTGGTAACGCTGCTTGAGGCGGGGGACGGCCGTAGCCTGCCGGGCCCCGTCCCCTACCGCCGTGGCGCCGGCCACTACAGCTCACCTCCACACTTCCGGCAGATTCGCACCTTGTGGCGCGTCCCCCCGCTCTCCTCCACGCGGTAGCCGATGCGGGTGGGACCGTCGCTCGGGCAGACGATGGCCACGGCCGAAGCCGGCATGGGCATGTCCTTGTCGATGATGCCGCCCTGCATGGTGGCCTTGGTGGCCCGCTGGTGGCGCTTGGCCACGTTCACACCCTCCACGATCACCTTGTTCTCGGCGGGAATGGCTCGGATGACGTCGCCCTCCTTGCCGCGGTCCTTACCGGACAGAACCCGTACCCGGTCTCCCTTACGGAGCTTCATGGTGGCCTCCCACAGTCACAGCACCTCCGGAGCCAGCGAGATGATCCGCATGAACCGCTTGTCGCGCAACTCCCGGCCCACCGGCCCGAATATGCGGGTACCCCTCGGCTGCTGCTGCTCGTTGATGAGCACAGCGGCGTTCTCGTCGAAGCGGATGTAGCTGCCGTCGGGCCGGCGCTTCTCCTTCTTGGTGCGGACCACCACGCACCTGACCACCTCGCCCTTCTTGACCCCCGCACCGGGGATGGCGTCCTTCACCGTTCCCACGAAGATGTCCCCTATCGAGGCGTAGCGGCGCTTCGAGCCCCCCAGCACCTTGATGCAGAGGACCTCCTTGGCGCCGGAGTTGTCGGCCACCCTCAGGCGTGACTCCTGCTGGATCACCGAGCCCGCTCCAGCACCTCGACGACGCGCCACCGCTTGCGCTTGGACAGCGGCCGGGTCTCCTGTACCCGGACCCGGTCGCCCACCCGCAGGTCGTTCTGCTCGTCGTGGGCGAAGAGGCGCTTGACGCGCTGGACGGTCTTGGCGTAGCGGGGGTGGCGGACGCGCTCGGTCACGGCGACCACCGCCGTCTTGTCCATGGCACTGGACACGACCGTCCCCTCCCGCACCTTGCGACGGCCGGCCCTGGACGTGGCGCTGGCGTTGAGCTCAGCCATCGCTCACCTGCTCGAGGGCCTCGGCCTCGGCGATCTCGTATTCGCGGAGGATGGTGTGCATGCGGGCCACGTCCTTCCTGACCTGCCCGATCCGGGCGTGGTTGTCGAGCTGTCCGGTGGCGAGCTGGAAGCGCAGGTTGAACAGCTCCTGCTTGGCCTCGGCCAGGCGGTTCTCGAGCTCGTCTACGTCCAGGGACCGCAGCTCCTCGGCCCTTCGGCTCACCATCAGACCTCGACCCCTTCCTGGTCACGGCGGGCCACGAACTTGGCCTGGATGGGCAGCTTCTGGATGGCCCGGTCCATGGCGGCTCGGGCCAGGTCCTCTCCGACCCCGGCCAGCTCGAAGAGCACCCTGCCCGGCTTCACGACCGCCACCCAGTGCTCCGGGTTGCCCTTGCCCGAGCCCATCCGGGTCTCGGCCGGCTTCTCGGTGACCGGCTTGTCCGGGAACACCCGTATCCAGACCTTGCCGCCGCGGCGCACGTGGCGGGTCATGGCGATACGGGCCGCCTCTATCTGGCGAGCCGTGATCCAGCCGCCCTCGAGGGCCTGGATGCCGTAGTCCCCGAAGTTGACCGTGGTGCCGCCCTTGGCCTTGCCCGCGACCCGTCCCCGCTGCTGCTTTCGGTGCTTCACCTTCTTCGGCATCAACACCCCAAACCACCTCCCGAGCGCCGCACCTGCGAGCACGTGAGGCGGGCGGACAACGGACGGCAAGCGAGGCGAGCCGTCCCGGGTGGCCCGTAGGGGAGGACCCGCCTCCGCCCGCAGCGCAGCGAGGACGGAGGTGGGGGGGCACCCGGAGGGACAGGACCCGGGACAGCGGGCAGGACGGAGAGCGCGGACACCATCAGTAATCGCGAAAGTGGGGGGCTTCGTGGTGCTCGCGGGTGCGGCGCTCGATCTCCTCCTCCTCGGCGAGAAGCCGCTCGATGTCGGGGTCGACCTCTCGGATGATGGGCTTGGCCTCGCCCGGCTCGGCCGGCTCCTCCGAGGCCACCGCCGGTTCCTCGGCCGGCACGGTCGCCGCAGGGGCTGGCGGGGCAGGGGGAGCGGCACCCGGCTCTCCCTGCTCCGGGCGGCGGCGGCCTCCGCCGGCGGAGATGATGCGCCGGGGGCGCTCCTGGCCCGAGGTCTCGCCCACGGCCATGGCGGCCTCGCGACTGATCTTGTCCTCGCTGGACAGCTTGTAGGGAAGGATGTCGCCCTTGTAGATCCAGACCTTGACCCCGATGCGGCCGAAGGTGGTGCGGGCCTCCCGCAGCCCGTAGTCGATGTCGGCCCTGAGCGTGTGCAGGGGGACCCGGCCCTCCCGATAGGACTCCTTGCGGGCCATCTCGGAGCCGCCCAGACGGCCGGCGCACTGCACCCGGATCCCCTGCGCCCCGGCCTTCTGTACCGTCTGCACCGCCCGCTTCATGGCCCGCCGGAAGCTGACCCGGCCGGCCAGCTGGTCGGCGATCCCCTGGGCGATCAGCGCCGCGTCCAGCTCGGGCTGCTTGATCTCCTGGATGTTCAGCTGGACCTTGGCGTTCCCGGTCATCTTGGCCAGCTCCGTGCGCAGCCGGTCGGCCTCCGCTCCCCTCCGGCCAATGACGATCCCGGGACGGGCCGTGTGGAGGTCTATGCGGAGACGGTCCCGCGTGCGCTCGACTTCTATGCGGCTGACGGCCGCCCGCTCCAGCTGCGACATGAGGTAGTGGCGGATCTTCCAGTCCTCCACCACCTGGTCCTGGTAGTCGCGGTCGTTGAACCAGCGGGACTTCCAGTCGGTGGTCACGCCAAGGCGGAAACCGTAGGGGTTGACCTTTTGACCCATTACGCCTCGTCGTCGCCCTCGCCTGGCTCGCCCGGCGGCGCCGACTCACCTCCTTCGGAGCTGCTCACTTCGTCTGACTGTTCGGCGTCGGACCGCGCCTCGGGGGCCGGCGCGGGGGCCTCGGCGGTGCGATCCCTGCGCGACCTTCGCTCCTGTCGCCCACCCGCCACACGACGAGCCCGGCGACCGGTGTCGCCCGCCTGGCGAGCCCGCACCTGGGCCAGCTCCTCCTCGGGCAGCCGGCTCACCACCACGGTGACGTGGCAGGTGCGCTTGCGTATGCGCGTGGCCCGGCCTCGAGCCCGTGGCCTCCAGCGCTTCATGGTGGTCCCCTCGTCGGCGTGGCACGCAGACACGTAAAGCTCGTCGGGGTCCAGGCCGTCGTTGTTCTCGGCGTTGGCCACGGCCGACGCCACCAGCTTGTCCACCAGGCGGGCTGCGTCACGCTCGGAGAACCGCAGGATCTCCCGGGCCCGCTGGACGGTCTGTCCTCGGACCAGGTCGAGCACGGGCCGTACCTTGAACGCCGACGTGCGGCCGTGGCGCAGCACGGCGCGCGTCCCTTCGAGCTCGTTGGTCCTCGTGGTTGCCACGGCTACCGCCTCCCCGCCCGTTCCTGGCCGGCGTGGTAGCGGAAGGTCCGGGTGGGGGCGAACTCTCCGAGCTTGTGACCGACCATGGACTCCGTGACGTAGACGGGAACGTGCTTGCGCCCGTCGTGGACGGCGATGGTGTGGCCGACCATGTCGGGGATGATGGTGGACCGGCGCGACCAGGTCTTGACCACGCGCTTCTGGTTGGTGGAGTTGAGCTCGTCGATCTTCTTCAGCAGGTGGTCGTCGACGAACGGTCCCTTCTTCAAGCTGCGCGGCATGTCAGTGCTCTGCCTCCGTGGTCGTCATCGGCGGGAACGGCGGGTGCGGCGACGCCGGACGACGAGCTTCTCCGACTCCTTGGTGCGGTCCCTCGTCCGGCCCTCGGGCTGGCCCCACGGGGAGACGGGGTGGCGGCCTCCCGACGACTTGCCCTCCCCGCCGCCTAGCGGATGGTCGACCGGGTTCATGGCTACGCCCCTGGTCTGGGGCCGGACCCCCTTCCAGCGGTTGCGGCCCGCCTTGCCCAGCTTCACCTGGTCGAACTCGGCGTTGCCAACCTCTCCCACCGTTCCCCGGCAGTCGATGGGCACCCGGCGCATCTCGGTGGAGGGCAGCCGCAAGGTGGCGAAGTCGCCCTCCTTGGCCACGAGCTGAACGCTCATGCCCGCCCCCCGGGCGATCTTCCCGCCCGCCCCGGGGTTGAGCTCCACGCTGTGGACCGTGGTGCCCACGGGGATGTAGCGCAGAGGGAGGGCGTTGCCGGGCCGGATCTCGGAGCCGTGGCCGCTCTGGAGCACGTCGCCGACCCGGACCCTGGCCGGGGCCAGGATGTAGCGCTTCTCCCCGTCGACGTAGTGGAGCAGCGCGATCCGGGCGTTGCGGTTGGGGTCGTACTCGATGGCGGCGACCTTGGCCGGGACCCCGTCCTTGTCCCGCTTGAAGTCGATCCGCCGGTACTGCTGCTTGTGGCCACCGCCGCGGTGGCGCGAGGTCTTGCGTCCGTGCGTGTTGCGACCGCCGGTCTTGGGCTTGGGCCCCACCAACGACCGCTCGGGACGGTCCGTGGTGACGTCCGAGAAGTCGGACACCGTCTGGAACCGGCGACCGGCGCTGGTTGGCTTGCGCTTGCGGATTGCCATGCCGATCCCTCCGCCTAGCTCTCGAACAGCTCGATGCGGTCGTCACCGGCGAGGGTCACGATGGCCCGCTTGGT
>JALYHE010000105.1 GCA_030776705.1 Actinomycetota bacterium
TGGGTGGGGGGGTGGCCCCCTACGGGTGGGGCCAGCGACGGGCGCCGGTGGTGCGCCTCCTGCCCTCGGCCAGGGTCCACGCCCGCCGCCACGGAGCGGCCACCGGGCCCACCAGGGCGGGGGTGGTCCCCGAGGCGGCCCGGCGCCGGGCCGTCCAATAGCCGCTGGCCCGCTCGTCGGCCAGCAGGGCTATGGCCTGCTCGATGCGGGCCGCGAAGGCCCGGGCGTCCTCGCCGTCCTGCGGGTGCAGGGGGGGGCCGAAGGTGACCTCGGTGGTGGAGGGGCGGACGCCCCTGGCGCCCTTCCTGTGGATGCGGCGGGTGCCCTTCAGGTGGACGGGCACCACGGGGGCGCCGGTGCGGACCCCGAGGTAGGCGGCGCCGGCCCGATGGGCCCGCCCCCACCCGTCCACGCTGCGGCCGCCCTCTGGGAAGATGACCAGGCTCCAGCCGTCGCGGAGCAGCTCGGCGGCCAGGCGGGTGGACTGCGGGCTGACCCGGACTCGCTCTATGGGGAAGGCGCCGATGGAGAAGGCCCACAGCGCCCCCTTCCAGCGCCGGTCGAAGAAGTAGTCGGCTCCCGCGGCCACGGCGGTGCGGTGCCGGAAGCGCGCCGGCAGGGCGGTGAGAACCAACGGCGTGTCCACGTGGCTGGCGTGGTTGGCGGCGAAGATCACCGGGCCGTCCACGGCCGCGAGGCGGTCCAGGCCCTCGACCGAGGGGGAGGCCACGGCGTGCACCAGCGGCCGGGTCACCCCGTCCAGGACCACGGCGCGGGCCAGGCGGACGGGGTAGCGGCGGGCCCATGCCGTGTCGTAGTCCACACCGGTGCGACGTTCTACGGGGGGACGCGGGACGCCCGCGGGCCAGGACGGCGCCCGGTACGGGAAGCGGGCCGGGAGCCTCACGCCGTCACCTCACCGCTCACGTGACGTCGGCGATCAGCAGCGGAGGGGCGTGGAGGTGGGTGATGGAGGGGTCCGGTCCCACCACGTCCTCGGCCATCTCCAGGGCGTCGCGCAGCGTGGAGGCGGGCTTGAAGCCCATGCGCCGCACCGCTTTGGGGTCCCCGCCCACCACGATGGCGCCGCCTAGGTGCTGGAGGGCGTGGGCGCACCAATACCACATGTAGAACGGGTGAACGCCGTGGTAGGCGTAGCTGGTCCGGTACAGGTGGACGTACCAGGGGTCGGTGGCGAACGCCTCCTCATACTTGGACTCGATCTCCAGCGGCTCGGTGGTCTCGGCCAGGACCTGCTCGAAGAAGTCGATGTAACTGGGGTGGTGCACGGGATGGAACGACCACGGGGTGGGGTGGCGCATGATCACCACGCCGCCCTCCCGGACCAGGGGCTTGCCCCGGTAGAGGTTGAAGAAGTAGCCGAGGCCCAGGCACGCCACCAGGATGGGGTTCATGATCGAGTTCACGTTGTAGGGGCAGATGTAGGGCAGGCCCATGGTGAGGACGTCGGTCTGGCCCTCCACCTCGACCAGCTGCTGGCGGTAGATGTGGTCGGTGGTGACCTCGTGCACGGCCTCCACCTCGCCGGCCTGGACGCTGGCCATCTGGTGGGGCGAGCGGATGGACTGGAAGATGGCGCGGGCCAGCCGGGGAGGCGTGCGGTCGAGGGACTTGCTCACTCCGAGGAAGGTGGCCCTGTCCTTGGCCGTCCACTCCCACTCCCGGCGCTGGAGGAAGGCGAACTGCTCCGGGAAGGTGTCGGTGTTGAGGGTGGTCTCGATCTGGAAGACCTTGATCCCGCACGCCGCGATGTGGCGGCCCATGCGCCAGTTGCTGGAGTGCAGCTCCGAACGGCGCTGGTCCATGAACGACCGGCTGTGCTGCATGGTGCGGACGTTGTGGTGGTGGCGCAAGGAGCGGTACGAGGCCAGGCCGGTGGCCACGCTCTTGTGGCCGCCGTCCATGGCCACCAGGTTGATGTTCACGTAGACGAGGAGGTCGCTGGTGGCCGCCCTCTTGCTGATCTCCACGTCCTCCCCGGCGTCGGTGGTGCCGAGGTGGAGCATGGTGTCGGGGTCCTCGGCGTCGAGCTGGGTGAGCAGGCCGTGGGGGGCGAAGGCGTCGTACACCCGGTCGCCCAGGGCGTGGCGCAGCTCGGACTCTGTCATGCGCCGGTGCAGGGCCAGGGCGGCGATCAGGACCACGTCGTCGACGCCGGCGTCGGCGGCCATGTCCAGCACCGCCTCGATCACCCGCTGGCGCACGTCGGGCCGGCGCATGGGAGGCAAGGGGAGCGAGACGTCGTCGAAGCAGATGGTGAGGCGCATCCCGGGCCGCAGCAGCGAGGGCAGGGGCTGGCTGTCCCCAAGCGGGTTGAGCAGGGCGTGGCGGATGGCGGCGTCGGGGTCCTCGAGGGCGGGGACGGGCTCGGGGG
>JALYHE010000106.1 GCA_030776705.1 Actinomycetota bacterium
GTCGGGGTCCGGGTGCTGCTCGAGGATGAAGGACTGCTCCATGGAGACGGTGCCGGGGTGGAAGTCGCCGACCACCACGAGGAAGTCGCCGGCGTCGACGGCCTCGCTGCTGGCGGCGCTGATCTGCACGTCTGGGGACATGTAGAGGGCGTTGCGCCAGGCCGCCGGGGCGTCGGCGAACTCGACCTCGGCCCGCTCTGCCAGCCGGTGCGTGCCGCCCTCGAGCAACGAGGCGAAACGGCGCTGGAGCTCCTCGCGGAGCCGCAGCACGGCCGGCGGCCGGCTCACCAGCTGGGGGACGACCCGGTCCCACACGGCGGCGGCCGGGACCGGGGCCCCGCCCGTGTCGGCCCGAAGGCTCGCGACGGCGTCTCGGATCAGGCCGCGGGCGACGGCGGCCACCTGGCCGCAGTACCACCGGGCCCCGGGCAGCAGGGGCAGGAGGGCCTCGGCCAGGGCCTCCCTCAGGGGGCGGCCGAGACGGACCTCGAGGTCGCGGCGGCAGTCCTCGTAGCAGAGGGTCCGCCCGCCGTAGGCGGCGCCAGGGGCGCGGCCGGGCGCGGCGCCGGTCCGGCGGACGAAGCGGTCGTCGAGGTCGTCCAGGGCCCGGCCCAGGGCCTCGTGGTCCCCGGCAGCCGAGGCGACGGCCGCCCGTCCCGCCTCGAGGTCGTCCAGCGCAGCCAGGGCCCGGTCTCGGACGAGGTGGTCGCCGATGCGCTCCAGCTCGGCCCGCAGGTGGCGCTCCGGGTGCGGGCCCAACGGAACGGGTAGGTCCCACTGCACGAGCGCTCGTTCGACCAGGGAGCGCAGAACGGCCGGGTCGCCCACCTCGGCGGCGGGAGTTCGTCCGTCACAGGCGGCGTACACGATGGCCTCGTCGGGCCCCAGCTCGGTGGGGGGGCGGTCGGGGCGACGCCGTGGCCGGACCCAACGCCGCACGCTCGGGTCCTGGCACAGGGCATCGGCGAGGGCCTGGATGGCCCAAACCTCGAACCGCACCTTGCGCTCGGCCACCAACTGCGGGCCCGGCCGCTGGGAGATGGCCTGCTCGTCGTCGACCAGCCTGGCCCAACCCATGGGGCCGAAGAAGCCGATGGTCTCGTTCTTGGCGCAGTAGCGCTGCCAGTAGCTGGCGGCCACCTCGAGCCTGCGGCGGGTCGCGGAGTCGTCTCGCCCGTCTGCGGAGGCGACCTTGGCCACGGCGTTGCGCAGGGCGGCGCGGTTCTGCCAGGTGACCGCCTCCAAGAAGCGCGGAGCGAGGGCCAGCTCCCGCAGACGGGCGGCCTCGTCCGGTGACCCGAAGGCTCGGAGGCCCGCCACGGGGAAGCCGGGGGCACGTACGCCGACTTCACGCCACAGCGCCCACCGGCCCGGCTGGAGCGAGCAGAGGTGGTCGGGGAGATCCTCCTCTCCCTCGTTGGGGCTTCGCTCCCCGGGTTCTGTCCTACTCGGGCTGTGAGGGCTGGTCGTGACGCCGCCTACTTGCGGCGCAGCGCGTCTCGTGCCTTGTCGACCACGCTCGCCACCGCGCCGGTCTGGCCAGGCTGCGTCTCCGTCATGTCCCCCTCCTCGTGGCGCCGCATGCTATCGGCCCGGCGCCGGCGACTTCGCGCGATGTTTGGCGGGTGAGGATCGCCTTCCGACCCCTTCGTCGCAGCGACTTCCCGCTGCTGGCGGAGTGGCTGGCCCGGCCGCACGTCGAGATGTGGTGGCGGGAAGAGCACGATGCGGCATCCGTCGAGTCCAGGTACGGACCGTGCGTGGACGGCACCGCCCCGGCCGAGGTGTTCGTGGTCGAAGGAGCCGGACGACCCATCGGGCTCGTCCAGCGGTACCGGCTCAGCCACGAGCCCGAGTACGAGCGGGTGGTGGCCGTGGCCGACCCGCCCAAGGGCTCCGCCAGCATGGACTACTTGATCGCGGATGAGGCGCTCATCGGGCGAGGCCTCGGCCCTGAGATCATCGACCGGTTCGTCGGGGACACCTTCGATCGCTACCCCGACGTGCCGGCAGTCGTGGTTCCGGTCCAACAGGCGAACCGGCGGTCCTGGCGGGCGCTCGAGAAGGCCGGCTTCGAGCGGACCTGGTCGGGGATGCTGGACTCCGACGACCCGAGCGACGAGGGGCCGAGCCACATGTACGTGCGGCACCGTTCCTGAGGCTCGCGTTTGCACGCGACTCAGCGCCGTCGTGGTCTCAGGTCCCCGAGCCGACCGACGGCTTCTCGGACAGGAGGGGTCCCAGGAACAGGCAGTCCATCTCGCTCTCGAGGAAGTCGTCCACCGCCTCGTGGGGGCGGTGCACGATGGGCTCCCCCCGCAGGTTGAAGCTGGTGTTGAGCACGACGGGGACGCCCGTGAGCCGGTCGAACTCGCGTATCAGGCGGTGGAAGGCCGGGTTGAACCCGGCGGTCACGCTCTGGAGCCGGCCGGTGCCGTCCACATGGGTGACAGCGGGTATGAGGTCGCGCTTTTCCTTCCTTATCGGGAGCACCAACAACATGAAGGGGTTGGTGTAGTAGTCGTCGAAGTACTCGGGGCCTCGTTCGTCGAGGACGCTGGGGGCGAAGGGCCGAAATCCCTCCCGTCGCTTGACCCTGGCGTTGACGACGTCCTTCATCTCGACCGAGCGCGGGTCGGCCAGGATCGAGCGGGCACCCAGGGCCCGAGGGCCGACCTCGGCTCGGCCTTGGAACCAGCCCACCACCTTGCCCTCGGCCAGCCGCCGCGCTGCCTCCGCTTCCGGATCCCCCACCTGTCGGAAGTTCAGGCCTCGGTCGCTCAGCGCGGACGCAAGGTCCTTCTCGGCATGCTCGATTCCCCAGAAGGCATGTTCCATTGACCACTGCCGGGGCCGGCCCAGCTCCTGGTGCCACGTCCACAGGGCCGCCCCGAGTGCATTGCCCGCGTCCGAGGCGGCCGGCTGCACGAAGACGTGGTCGAACCCCGCCTCCTTGAGCATGCGGGCGTTCATGACCGAGTTGAGGGCGACGCCGCCGGCCAGGCAGAGGTTGGCGAGGCCCGTCTCCTCTCGCAGCCTGCGGGCCACCCGCACTCCCGCCTCCTCGAGGACGTCCTGCACGGCATAGGCCAGGTCCCGGTCCCGCTCGGTGATCTCCGACTCCGGCACCCGAGGTTCACCGTGCCGCCGGAGGAAGCGACGCGACATGTACGGTCCCTCGCGGTGGTAGCGGAACCAGCGCAGGTTGACCCTGAACAGTCCGTCCTCCCCCAGGCGCACCAAGTCGCGGAACTCCTCGGCCAGCCGGTCGCTGCCGTAGGGGGCCAGTCCCATGACCTTCCCCTCGTCCGAGTTGGGCCGGAAGCCGAGGAACCAGGTGAGCGCCGTGTACACCTCACCCAGTGAATGCGGGAGGCGGACCTGCGCCAGCGTGGAGAGCCGGTTGCCCTCGCCCACGCCCAGCGTGGTGGAGAGGTAGTCACCGCCACGGTCGAGGGTGAGGACGGCGGCTCGGTCGAAGGGGCTGGCGTAAAAGGCGCTGGCGGCGTGGGCCTGGTGGTGGCCAACGTGAACGAGGCGCCTCCGGTAGCCCCAACGCCGGCGGAAGGAGCGCTCCCGCGCCAGGAGACGGCCGTCGATGTAGGCCTGGGCCGCCAGCCGCTTGGGCGCAGCCCTGGTGATGGCGTCGAGTGTGCCGCGGGCCAGGTCCTTGCGGGCGTCGTGGGCGAAGGCGACGATGTCCAGCTCGGCGGGGTCCAGCCCTGCCTCGGCCAGGCAGAATGCGATCGCGTCGTCGGGGAAGAGCTTGGTGTGCTGTTCCCGGTTGAAGCGCTCCTGCTCGCCCATGGCCACCACGTTGCCGTCGATGAGCAGGCACGCAGCCGTGTCGTGACTGAAGCAGTTCACCCCGAGGATGGCGGTCAAAGGCCAGTTACCCCCGAGTGCGGATTCACAGGGCCATTGTTCCCCATGCTGACTGACGCCTCGGGAACACGGGTAGGTTGGGCCGGTCGCCGTGACCTGGTCGTCTCCCGTCGCCGCCTGCTCGCAGGAGCCGGTGCCCTCGCCGCCCTGGCCTCCTGCCGCTCGGGCCGTGGGGCTGGTGAGCTGAGGCCGGTCCAGGGCGACTCCGGCAACTCCGGAAGGGATCCGGCCGGACACGACGAGGGACGCCTCGGCGCCCGGCCCCGCTCACACCAGATGGCGGCGCCGGCCCGCACCGGGGTGCAGCGGCTGGGGCTCGAGCCGGCCCGGGACGGGTTGCTCTACGTGCCTTCGACCGACCCGGCCCGCCATCCCCTCACCCTGGTGGTGACCCTGCACGGCGCGGGAGGCGACGCCCGCGCCGGGCTGGCCCCTCTGACCGGGCTGGCCGACGAGCTCGATCTGATGTTGCTGGCCCCCGAGTCCCGCCAGCGCACCTGGGACGTCCTGCTCCGGGGCTTCGGCCCCGACGTGGCGCTCATCGACCGGGCCCTGGCCCGGGCCTTCGACCACTACGTGGTGGACCCGTCCCGGGTGCTGGTGGCTGGCTTCTCCGACGGCGCCTCCTACGCCCTGTCGCTCGGCATCACCAACGGCGACCTCTTCTCGGCGGTGCTCGCCTTCTCCCCCGGCTTCGCCACCCCAGGGCAGGCGCGCGGCTCACCCCGGCTCTTCATCTCCCACGGGACCCGAGACCCGGTGCTCCGCATAGACGCCACGAGTCGCAGGCTGGTGCCCAGGTTCCGGGGCGCCGGCTACGACGTGCGCTACCTCGAGTTCGAAGGTGGCCACGCCGTCCCACCGGATGTGGCCCGCACCGCCCTCACCTGGGCCCTCGGAGGGCGCCCCTGAGGCCCGGTGCAAGATGATGGCGGGGGACGGCTGCCATGATCGACGACGAATCGACGCGAGAGGCAGGAGGACGGCATCGGTGGAGAGCAACCAACCCGACGAGGAAGAGGCCCAGCGCGAGACGCCCAAGGTCGAGCCCGAGGCCGACGACATGCCGAAGCAGGAGCCGGACGCCGGTCCCGCGCCCCAGAGGAGCGACTGATCACCTCGCCGCCCTCGCCGCTGACGGGCCCTCAGCAGGCGCCCGCGCCCCTGATGGACCGGTCGACTAGCTCCACCGGGTGGTGGACAGGCAGGGACCGGCCCTGCTCTCGGAGGTAGGTGGCGATCTGCAGAGTGCATCCCGGGTTGGCCGAGGCGATGGCGTCGGCCTCCGTGTCGAGGAGGTTCTGGGCCTTCCGCCGCCCGAGGTCCCTTCCCGCTTCGGGCTGCAGGAGGTTGTAGATGCCGGCCGAGCCACAGCAGATCTCCCATTCGGCGGGCTCGACCAACTCGAGCTCGGGGATGTCCCGCAGCAGCCGGCGAGGCTGCGACCTCACCTTCTGGGCGTGGGCGAGGTGGCAGGCGTCGTGGTAGGCGACCTTGAGCGGCACGGGTTGGCGGGAGGCCACGGGGTCCCACTCGCACAGCAGCTGTGACACGTCACGCACCTTCTCGGAGAACTCCTTCCCCCGCTCGGCCCACTCCTCGTCGTCCGACAGCAGGTGCCCGTAGTCCTTCATGGACGAGCCGCACCCGGCGGCGTTGACGGCCACGTAGTCGCAGTCCTCGAAGGCGTCGATCAGCTTCTTCGCCAGCTCGAGGGCACCCGCCTCGAAGCCCGAGTGCAGCATCAGCGCTCCGCAGCAGCGGACGTTCCTCGGGGCGAACACCTCGAAGCCCTCGGCGGACAGGACGCGGGCCGTGGCCGCGTTCACGTCGTGGAAGAAGACGCGCTGGACGCACCCGAGGAGCAGCCCGACGCGCGCCCGGCGCGTGCCTTGAGCCGGGGTGACCTCGGGCATGCGGGCGGCCGCCGCCTTGAGCCCCACGTCGGGCAGGAGCGACAGGAGGGCCCGCAGCTTCGGGAAGCGCCCGAGTCGCCCGTCGGCGGCCCGGGTGAGCCCGAGGCGTCGGGCTGCCACCATGGCCGGCACCGCGGCGCGCAGGCGGCCCGGGTGGGTGAAGGCCTCGAAGGCGAACCTCCTGAAGGCCCGCTCAGAAAGACGGCGTTCGTAGTTGCGCTCGACTTGAGGCCTCGTGGCCTCGATCAGCTTGTCGTACTCCACGCCGGAAGGACAGGCGGTGACGCACGCCATGCAGCCGAGGCAGCGGTCCCAGTGCTCGACCATGGAGTCGGACAGCTCGCCGGACTCCTCGAGGGCCACGTTCATCAACACGATGCGGCCTCGGGGCGAGTCCATCTCCTCGTTCCACAGCACGTAGGTCGGGCAGGTCGGCAAGCAGAACCCGCAGTGCACGCAGACGTCCACCAGCTCCTTGTCGGGAGGCCGATGCGCGTCGAACGCTCCTGCCTTGGCCATCGGTCAGATCCCTCCTATGAAGATCCCGGGGTTGCACACGCCATGGGGATCGAAGCGGGCCTTGATCCTCCGCATGAGGGGCACCGCCTCATTCTCCCCCCAGACCTCGACCTTCTCCCTGACCTCTGCCGGCGCGTCGAGCACCACGCAGTCGAACGGGTCCAGTCGCCGGCTGACCTCCTCGAAGTCCGAGACCAGCTCGTCGACGTCGCCGCTGCCCTCGCCCTCGCCGTCAGCCTCGCCGAGGGTCATCCAGGACAGTCCGAGCCCGGCCCGCCCGACCATCGACGCCCCCACCGCCTCCGCCGATCGGAGCACCTCGGCCAGCTCGGACGCCAGCCCGGACACCCGCACGACGGCGCCCTCCGTCGATCGCTGCCTTCGCCGTTGCCGTTCCCAGGAGTCGTCGTCGTCCTCGTCGAGGCGGGTCTCGAGGCCGGCCTGCTCCATGAGCTTCTGGACCTCCCTGGCCCCGGCCTCCGGAGCGGCCCCGCCGAAGCGGGCCATGATCTCGCCCTCACCCTGGCTCCAGGCCACGTCGAGGCACTCGGGCCAGAACGGGGAACGGGCGATGGTCGACGCCGCAGCTGCCAGCCCGTCGGGATCGTCGGAGCGCCCTACCGCCGTCACCGTGTCGTCGGGGCGGGGATGGAGCCGCATCACGACCTCGACGATGAGCCCCAGCGTCCCGAACGAGCCCGTGAAGAGCTTGGCCAGGTCGTAGCCGGCCACGTTCTTGATGACCTTGGCGCCCGCCTTGGCCACCGTCCCGTCGGAGAGGACGACGGTGATGCCGAGGATGAGGTCCCGGGGCCCTCCGTAACGGTGGCGCCAGGGGCCCGAGTCCCCGGTGGCCAAGATCCCGCCGATGGTGGCCCCGTCGCCTTCGCCGAGCGGGGGGTCGAGGGCGATCATCTGGTTGGCATCGGCCAGTGCTTCCTGGGCCCGGGCCAGGGGCACGCCGGCCTGGAGGACAGCGGTGAGGTCCCCCTCGTTGTGCTCGACCACCTCGTCCAGGCCCTCGGTGGACAGCTCCACGTCCGGGGTCTGCGACGGCCAGCCCCAGCCCAGCTTCGTGCCTCCGCCACGGATCCGCACCCGGAGCTCCTCGGCGCCGGCCTGGCGCAGGACCTCGCCCGCCTCCTCGGGCGACGACGGTGCCTCGTGGCGAACGTCGGCTTGACCCACCGTCAGAAGCGCTCCGCCACACCGGCCTGCTCGAGGGGGTGCTTGCGGTAGGGGCCGGGCACCTCGCCACACAGCCTGGGCGTGGGCATGACCTTTTCGGGATTGGCCAGCTGGTCGGGGTCGAAGGCGCAGCGCAGGCGCTGGTAGGCCTCCAGGTCCTGCTCCGAGAACATTTCGGTCACGAACTGCTTCTTGTCGAGTCCCACGCCGTGCTCGCCGGTGATGGAGCCACCCGCCTCCACGCAGGCGGTGAGGATCTGGCCGGACAGGTCCTCGGCCTTCTCCAGCTCCCCGGGGTTCCTGCCGTCGTAGCAGACCAGGGGATGCAGGTTGCCGTCACCGGCGTGGAACACGTTGGCCACCTTCAAGCCGAACTCCTCGGACAGCTCGTCGATCCGCCTCAGGACCTCGGCCAGCCGGGTACGGGGGATGACGCTGTCCTGCGCGTAGTAGTAGGGCGAGACGTACCCCATGGCCGCGAAGGCGGCCTTGCGCGCCGTCCAGATGAGGGAGCGTTCCTCCTCGTCCTCGGCGATCCGGGTGTCCGAGGCGCCACTTTGCTCGTAGATCTGCATGAGGTCGTCGATGCGCGCCTCGCACTCGGCCTCCGTCCCGTCGAGCTCGACTATCAGGGCGGCGCCCACGTCGAGGGGGTACCCGGCGTTGGTCCAGTTCTCGGTGGCCTCGATGGTGAGCTGGTCCATGATCTCGATGGCGGCCGGGACGATGCCCGTGGCCACGACCTCGGTGACGGCCTGGCCCGCCTGCTCCACGCTCTCGAAGTACCCAACCGCGGTCTTGTGGGCCTCGGGCACGGGGACCACCCGGAGAGTGATCTTGGTGGCGATCCCGAGCGTCCCCTCCGACCCCACGAAGGCGCCCACCAGGTCGTACCCGGGCCGGTCCAGCTCCTTGCCGCCGAAGGTCACGACCTCACCGTCGGGCATCACCACCTCCAGGCCGGTCACGTAGTTGGTGGTGAACCCGTACTTGAAGCAGTGGAGCCCGCCCGAGTTCTCGGCCACGTTCCCCCCGATGGTGGACACCACCTGGCTCGAGGGGTCGGGGGGGTAGAAGTGGTCGGGCGCCACCGCTTCGGAGATGGCGGCGTTGGTGACGCACGGCTCGACCACGACCCGCTGGTTGTCGAGGTCGACCTCCAGGATGCTCTTGAGGCGGGTTAACACGATGAGTACCCCGTCCTCGATGGGAATGGCGCCGCCCGACAGCCCAGTGCCGGCTCCCCGCGCCACCCAGGGGACCTTGGCCGCCTGGCAGGTGCGCAGGATCCGGCTCACCTCCTCGACGGAGCCGGGGAGGACGGCCAGGGACGGGGGCTTGCGGTAGTGCCTCAGCCCGTCCGACTCGTAGGTCCGAAGCTGGTGGGTGTCGGTCAGGACGTGCTCGGGGCCGCAGATGCGGCGGAGGCTCTCGACCAGCTGGCCGTCGATCACGTCGACCCCGGGACCCGTCGAGCCCTCATCCACTCCCATTATCCCGCCGATTCCGCCGATAGCGCTCGCCGCGTCGGCGCGTTGACCACGTTGACAAGGCGACGTAGGTTTCGTCGGACACGGTCTCGTACGCCCAAGGAAAGCGCCAAGATGCGGTTCTGCCCCAACCTTCACATGCTGTTCACGGAGGTCGACTTCACCGAGCGCTTCGGCCGAGCCGCCGAGGCCGGCTTCGCCGGAGTGGAGTTCTGGTGGCCGTCGGGCCAGGACCTGGACGCCGTCGAGGCGGCCACCAAGGACGCCGGTCTGCAGGTCCCGCTGTTCAACTTCGACGCCGGTGACATGGCCAGCGGGGACCGGGGCCTGCTGAGCGACCCCGAGCGCCAGCAGCAGTTCCGCGACAACGTGCCCGTGGCGCTGGAGCTGGCCCGCAGCCTGGGCTGTCCCCGGCTCAACGCCCTGGTCGGCCTCGACCTCGACGGGGTGGACACCGACGAGCAGTTCGACCTGGCCCGGGAGAACGTGGCCTGGGCCGCCGATCAGGCCGCCGAGCACGACATCGAGGTGATGATCGAGGCCGTCAACACCTTCGAGAACGGCCCCTACCTGCTCTACACCACCAACGCCGCCGCCGACTTCGTCGAGCGAGTGGGGCGCGACAACGTCAAGCTGCAGTACGACGCCTACCACATGCAGCGCATGGAGGGGAACGTGGTGGCGACGCTTCGGGAACGCATCGGCTCCATCACCCACGTGCAGGTGGCCGACTCTCCCGACCGCGGCGAGCCTGGCTCGGGGGAGCTGAACTACCGCTACATCCTGGGTGCCCTCGAGGAGCTCTCGTACGAGGGCTGGGTGGGGCTCGAGTACGGCCCGACCACCGAGACCACCGAGGACAGCCTGGGCTGGCTGCCGCAGGACAAGCGGGGGGGCGACGTGCGGGTCGAGGAACTGAACCTCTAGCGACGGGAGGAAGCGAGTGGCCGGAGACAAGGTCGGCTTCATCGGACTCGGGATCATGGGCAAGCCCATGGCCAAGAACCTCATCAAGGCGGGACACCAGGTCGTGATCTACAACGGCAGCGGCTCCGCCGACGAGCTCAAGGACGAGGGCGCCGAGGGCGCCGACAGCTACCAGGCCATGGCCCAGGAGTGCGGCATCGTGGTCACGTGCCTGCCGGCCTCCGAGCAGGTGGAGGAGGTGTACAGAGGCGACGAGGGGCTCCTGGCCGGTGCAGGCGAGGGTGACCTGCTGGTCGACATGAGCACCATCTCCCCGATGGTGACAAAGGAGCTGGCCGTAGAGGCGAACAAGCATGGCGTCAGGACGCTGGACGCGCCCATCAGCGGCGGCGAGCCCAAGGCGGTCAGCGGGGAGCTGTCGATCATGGTGGGCGGGGACGAGGAGGACTTCGAGCGGGCCCAGCCGCTCTTCGACGCCATGGGCACGGCCGTGCACGTCGGGGCGGCCGGCGCGGGCCAGATCGTCAAGGCCTGCAACCAGATCATCGTCGGCATCGTCCTCGAGGGGTGAGCGAAGCGCTGGTGCTCGGGTC
>JALYHE010000107.1 GCA_030776705.1 Actinomycetota bacterium
AGCCAGGGCGGGCCGCCCCTCCCAGCGACTCTCGTCGGCGGACTCGGCCTCCGCAGGCTGGTCGTCCCGCTGCTTCTCCATCCATGGAGGTCTCGGCCGCTGCGAGCTCAGCCTGAAGTGGTGCGCCCGTCCCGTCCGTCCCCGGCCCGGTCTGCGCTTCCGCTACTGGTCCGGGCGGCGCAGACCATGGAGGGCAGGAGGTGGCCGGGCCGACGGGCAATCCGCCGGCGGCACCACGACGCCGGCGGACATGGCCCACAGCAGGCCACGGAGGTGCAGGGGGTAGGGATGGCGCCACCAGGCCAGGGCCAAGGGAACGTCCGCCACCATCCCCGTCGCCGGGGCAACGGTGGCGACCCGGACGGCGAGCGAGAACACGGTGGGAGCGGCTGCCCCTCATTGAACAGTTCCACGCCCGGGCCACCGCCTCCTCGAGGGGACCGGCCGGGCGCGCCGTGCGGCCGTGCGGCGGTGGAGGACGCTTCTGGGAGACGCCGTCACTCGACCGTGAAGGAGGTCTCCATCCCCAGCTGGGCGTGGGTCCTGTTCCCGAGCCTGACGACGCAGCGGGTGGTGTACCGGCCGGGCTCCAGCTCGACGGCGAGCGTCTTGGTGAGGCCCCTGTCGAAGGGCGGGATGGCGCCCACCTCCCTACCGTCCTCGTCGGCCACCACCAGCTCGTGGGAGGAAGGGCCCTGGTTGGTGGCCTCGAAGAAGACCTTCGGCCCTTTCACGCTGGGGCTCACCCCGTCGAAGGCGAAGTCGCGAAGGGTGGTGCGCACCACGGTGGTGGCCTCGGAGCTGGAGAAGCGAGCCTTGGCCGACCCACCGTGCTCGTCGTGCTCGCCGGCTCCAGTGTTGGAGCGGGTACCTCCGCCTTCCTCGCCCCCGCATCCGGCCAGCACCAGGAGTGCCACGGCCGCCGCTGCCAAACACCGCCTCCGTGCCCGCCCCAAACCAGGCTCCTTAGGTAGGCCTAACTTAGTGAGTTCGGTCTATCTCCAGTCGAGGTGTCCGCGCCAGTCGGCGGCGGCTCGAGGCTTCCGTCGAGGAGGCGCTGGGCCACCGCCTTCATGGTCAGACGCTCCCGCATGGCGGTCCTCTGGATGAACGAGAAGGCCGCCGCCTCGGCCATTCCGTGGGTATCCATCAGCCTCCCCTTGGCCCTGTCCACGACGCGGCGGGTCTCGAGCTGCTCCTCCAGGCTCCGGTTCTCGTTCTCGAGGTCCCGGATCTGGTTGAACCGCCCCAGCGCCATCTCGATGGCGGGGACCAGCTCGTTGCGCTGGAATGGCTTGACCAGGTAGGCGAGGGCCCCGGCGTCGCGGGCTTCTTCCACGAGGGTGCGCTGGCTGAAGGCGGTGAGTATGAGCACGGCCGCCCGCCGCTCGTCGGAGATGAGCTTGGCCGCGGTGAGGCCGTCGAGGACCGGCATCTTGATGTCGAGGATCACCACGTCGGGGTCGACCTGGTGGACCAGCTCCACCGCCTCGTCGCCGCGCCCCGTCTCCCCCACCACCTCGTAGCCCTCCTCCTCGAGGATCTCCTTGAGGTCGAGGCGGATGATGGCCTCGTCCTCGGCGATGACCACGCGGACGGCCAACTGGCCTACTCGGACGGGGGATCGAGCCGGCCGAGCAGGTCGTCCACGGCGTACTCGAGCTCGGCGACGGAAGCGGCAACGGCAGCCCGGCTGCGGGCCATGGCGTTGGCGTGCTTCTGGGCCTCGGAGTGCTCCCGGTCGGCGAGCGGCGTCTCCGAGACGAGGGACCGGATCCGGGTTTCCTCGGCGGCGTCGGCGAAGAAGGCCAGCTGCTCGTCGAGCAGGACCAGCTCGGCACGCGCCTTGCGCAGGCGGCCCGTCACCTCCCGGAGCCGGCGCTCTATGAGCGATCGGGACATGGTCGGACAAGTCTAGGTGCGGGGCCTAGGGTCGAGCCGTGAGGCGGCTGGTGCCGGCGCTGGTCATGGCCGCCGCCCTCGGGGCGTGCGGTGGTGCTGGCGACGGCAGGAACGGGGCCGCCGCGCCACGGGCCGGAGCCGGGTGTGGACCGGCCCGGCAGGAGCCCCTGGACCCAGGCAGCGCCCATCACCTGCTCGCCGGTGCCCCCGAGCCCACCTACATGGGCGACCCGCCCACCTCGGGGGCCCATCTCGCC
>JALYHE010000108.1 GCA_030776705.1 Actinomycetota bacterium
GGCCCCACCGGGGCAGCCGCCGGGAGCTCCCGCCCGCCACGGCGGCCAGCACGAACACGGCCGCGGCCACCAGCACGATGGTGCCCCCCGGGGCCAGGCCCCACCCACGGGCGGCGGCGAGCCCCACCAGGACGCTGATCGCGCCCACGGCGCTGGCCACCACCAGGGTGGACCGGAAGGACTGGGCCAGTCGCTGGGCCGCGCCGACCGGGAGCACCATGAGCGCCGCCACCAGGAGCACGCCCACGACCCGCATGCCAGCCACGACGGTCACAGCCACCAGGGCGGCGAGGAGGACGTTGAGGGTGTCCACCGGCAGCCCGGCCACCCGGGCCGCCTCCTCGTCGAGCACGATCGAGAACAGGGCCCGCCAGGAGGCGGCCACGGCGGCGACGATCACCAGGCCCAGCAGGCAGATGGTCCAGGCGTCGCGCCCGCTCACGGTCAGGATGGAGCCGAAGAGGTAGCTCAGCGTGCTGGCGTCCAGGGAGCCGGCCAGCCCGGTGAGCACCACGCCGCCGGCGATGCCGAGGTAGAAGAACAGGGCCAGGGCCAGGTCTCCGCTGGCCCGCCCCCGTGACCGCAGCCACTCGATGGCCATGGCGGCACAGACCGCTCCCGCCAGCGCCGTCCAGATCGGCCACACCCCGAAGAGAAGCCCGGCCGACACGCCGGCGAAGGCCACGTGCCCGATGCCGTCGCCCATGAGCGACATCCGCTTGTGTACCAGGAACGTTCCTATCAGCGGGGCGCAGGCGCCGACGACCACACCGGCCAGCAGGGCGAGCTGCATGTAGTCACGGTCGAAGGGCCAGGGCAGGGGCAGGTTCACCGGCAGCCGAGCGCCTCCCTCAAGGTGGCCAGGTTCTCGCGCATCACACCCGAGTAGCTCGCACCCCTGGCCAGTTGGTCCTCGCCAAGACCTTCGATGGGGTCGAGGACCGCGGTCTTGGCGCCGGTCTCACGGGCGATGGTCCGGGAAACCTCAGGTGACGCCAGGGTCTCCGAGAAGATGGTGGTGACCCCCCGGCGGCGTACGAGGTCGGCGATGGCGGCCAGCCTCTGAGGGTCCGGCTCCGCCTCGGGCGAGACTCCTGCGATCGGCTCCTGGACCAGCCCGTAGCGCCTGGCCAGGTAGTGGAAGGCAGCGTGCGAGGTGACGAGCTCCCGGCGCTGACAGGTGGCCAGCCCCTGGGCGTACTCGCGGTCCAGGCCCTGCAGCTCGGCCCGATAGGCGGCCCCGTTGCGCTCCAGCTCGGCCCGGCGGCGGGGCCGGGCCCGGGTCAGGGCCTTCTCGATGCTCTCGACGGCTTTGGCCATGAGGGTGGGGTCGAGCCAGAAATGCGGGTCGAGACCCCCCCCGTCGCCGCCTTCAGGTACCGACGCCCTATCCAGAGGGAGCTCGCCCGCCACGTCCAGCTTCGGTCCTCGGCGGCGCTCCACCACGTCCTCCAGGGCGGGCTGGAAGCCCTGGCCCATGTAGACGACCAGGTCGGCGGCCTGGAGCCGGTCCACCTGGGCGGGACTGAGCTCGAGGTCGTGGGGCTCGGTGCCGGCCGGGGTCAGGTTCACGACCTTCCCGTCCTCGCCGGCGATGCGACCGGCCGCCTCGGCGAGGGGGTAGAAGCTGGCCACGATCCTCAGCCGTCCCTGGGCACCGTCGTCCCCGCCGCCCCCACCGCAGGCATCCAGGAGCCCGACAGCGAGGACAACGGCCGCAAGGGCCACCGCCGTCCAGCGCGGCCCACCGCCGTCGCCAGTTCTAGGAATGGGAACTATTCTTGACCAAGCGGGGTCGCGCTGCAAACGATCCCAGATGGGCGAGAATGCGACGCGTGGCCCACCGCCATGCGCCCCACTCCGGCACGGTGCGGATCCCGGAGCGGCTCCGCCGCCTGCTGTTGCTCGTCACCGTCCCCATCGTGGCGGCGACGCTGGTCGGGATGTTCGTGCTCCGTCCGCGAGGCCGTGGGCCCGACCTGAGGGAGGTGCTCGGGCCGGCGGCGGTGCTAGTGGACGGCACCGTCACCGACGCCCGCCAGGGGCCTTGCGCCGGCACGCCGCAGGGTGCGGGGACGGCGTGCCAGGAGCTATCCGTGCGGCTCACGTCGGGCCCCGACGCGGGCCAGCAGGTGACCCTGGAGAACGCCCTGGGCCCGGGCGCGCCCGAGATCTCGGTGGGGGACCGAATCGTGGTCGGCCTGAGCGAGGTGGAAGGCGGCCCTCGCCAGTACTACTTCTCCGACTACCAGCGGGGCCCGCCCACCCTGCTGCTGGCCGCCATCTTCGCCCTCGCCGTGGTGGCACTGGGGCGCTGGCAGGGTCTTCGGGCCCTGGCCGCCCTCGTGGCCACCCTGCTCGTCCTGGTGCTGTTCGTGCTGCCCGCCATCCTGCAGGGCCGCAGCCCCATCGCCGTCGCCGTCATCAGCTCGGCCTTCATCATGCTCGTAGTGCTCTGCGTCACCGGCGGCTGGAACGTGCGGACCATGATCGCCTTCCTCGGGACGTCGGCCAGCCTTGCCCTCATCGCCGTCCTGGCGTGGGCGTTCGTGGAGGCCACGCAGCTGACGGGCCTGGCCTCGGAGGAGGCCACCTTCCTCCAGGCCGCTGCCGGTCGCATCAACCTGCGGGGGCTGCTCCTGGGGGGCGTCATCATCGGGTCCCTGGGCGTGCTCGACGACATGACGGTCACCCAGGTAGCGGCGGTGTGGGAGCTGCGGCAGGCTGATCCCTCGTTCGGGTTCACGTCCCTGTACCGGGCCGCGGAGCGGATCGGCCGCAGCCACATCGCATCCACGGTGAACACGCTCGTACTCGCCTACGCCGGCGCCTCGCTGCCCCTGCTCATCCTGTTCACCCAGTCACACCAGCGCCTGGGCCGCGTCTTCACCGGGGAGATCATCGCCACCGAGGTGGTGCGCACCCTGGTGGGCAGCATCGGGCTGGTGGCGTCGGTCCCGATCACCACTGCACTGGGAGCCTTCGTGCTCACCCGTGGCGCCGGACCCTCGACCCCCGGGCAGGAGGGCGACCGGCCCACGCCCGGGCAGCGGTGGCGGGAGCTTTGGGCCCGTCGAGGCGCCGGCTCCGAGCCCGGCCGCCACTGAGTCGCAAGGCCCAGCCTCCTAACCTCGCAACCTATGGCCGTCGCCGCTCCGTCCGCCCTGCCCGCCGGACGACCCCTCAAGCTCCCGGGCCGGGGGACGACGTTCGTGCGGGAGGCACCCGGCCCACCGGGCGCACCCACCCTGCTTTTGCTCCACGGCTGGATGGTGACGTCGGACCTCAACTGGTTCACCTCGTTCCCGGCCCTCGCGGCCCGGTTCCGGGTGCTGGCCCTGGACCACCGCGGCCACGGGCGGGGCATCCGGACGTGGCGCCCGTTCCGCCTCGAGGACTGCGCCGACGACGCCGCCGCCCTCCTCCGGGAGCTGGGAGTCGACCAGGTGGTGCCCGTGGGCTACTCCATGGGCGGAGCGGTGGCCCAGCTGCTGTGCAAGCGTCACCGCCACCTGGTGGCGGGAACGGTGCTGTGCGCCACCAGCCGCAGCTTCTCGGGACAGCACCCCGGCTCGGAGCTGTGGTTCTCGAGCCTCCTGGGCCTGTCGGTGGCGGCTCGGCTCACGCCCAAGCCGGTGCTGCGCCAGGTCGTCTCCCAGGTCGTCCGCCACCGGGCCCAGCCCGTCCTCGACGAGTGGGGCCTGTCCGAGCTGGAGCGGGGCGACACCGCCACCCTGCTCCACGCCGGCTGGACGATCGGCCGGTTCAGCTCGGAGGACTGGATCGGCTCGCTCGACCTGCCCGCCGCGGTGGTGGTGAACACCTTGGACCAGGTGGTGAGCCCGCGTCGCCAGCGCGAGCTGGCTCGGTCCATCCCTGGCGCCACCCTCCACGAGGTCGAAGCCGGCCACGCCGCCTGCGTCACCCACCAGGAGGCCTTCGTCCCCACCCTGTTGGACGCCTGCGTCGGCGTGGCCGTCCGGGCCGGGCTGATGTCACCCGGCTCGGGCTGAGCCCCGCCAAGGCGTCCATGTCGCGATCCCGTGCCACCTGGGGGTCGGTCTTCGCGACATGAACGGCTATCGGGCCAAAGCCAGCCACGCCTCGCCTCGGAAGCGGATTCCGTTCAGGGCTGCCCTGGCCACCATCCAGGCCAAGATCCCGGCCCAGATGCCCAGCACGCCGAGCTGCTCCCAGGCCAGGACGGCGGCGGCGAAGGGCAGGAACACCGCCAGGCTCAGGAGCATGTTGCGCTGCAGGAACCGGAAGTCGGACGAGCCGATGAGCACGCCGTCGAGGGTGAAGGCCACCCCGGCCGGCACCTGGGCCACCCCGGCCACGACGAGGGCCAGGCGGGCCCTCTCCAGCACCGCCGGGTCGGCGCTGAAGGCGTGAGGGAGGGCCCAGGACGAGGCCAGCAGGGCCAGGCCCACCGTGCCGCCGGCGATCACGCCCAGGCGCAGCAGCCGGCGTGAGGTCGCCCGCGCCTCGTCCACGTCGCCGGCGCCCAGCAGGGTGCCGACCAGGATCTGGCCGGGAATGGCCAGCGAGTCGAGGACCAGGGCCAGGAAGCTGTGGACCTGGATGGCGATCTGGTGGCCCCCGAGGGTGGCCGCTCCCACCCTGGCCGCCGTGGAGGTGGCCAGGGCCAGCGTGGCCAGGAGGGCGGCGGTGCGGGCCAGCAGGTGGCGCCCGGCGACGAGCAGGCGGACGAGCTCGGACCTCACCGGCGCCGTCCTGGCCCGGTGGCCGACGACCCGCTCGCCCAAGAGGGCCAGGAACCACAGCGCGGCCAGCAGCTGGGCCGCCACCGTGCCCCAGGCCGAGCCGGCTACGCCCAGGTCCAGCCCGTAGACGAGGACGAGCTCGAGCACCAGGTTGGCCACGTTGGCGACGACCACCACGACCAGCGGGGTGCGGGTGTCCGAGACGCCCCGCAGGTAGCCGTTGCCCACCAGCGCCACCAGCACGAGCGGGATGCCGACGGCGCTGATGCGCAGGTAGGTGGTGGCGGCGTCGAGGACCGCCCCCTCGCCCCCCACCAGGGCCGCGAGGGGCCGGCTGGCCAGGGCGACGACCACCGCCAGCGGGACCCCGATGGCCGCCGACAGCCACAGGCCCTGGACGGCCACCGTGGCTCCGCCCCGCCGGTCGCCTCGTCCGGTGAGGAACGACACCCTCGCCGTGGTGCCGTAGGCCAGGAAGTTGAACAGCGTCAAGAGGGTGGTGAGGACGGCGGACGCCACGGCCAGTCCACCGAGGGGAACGGTGCCTAGGCGGCCCACTATGGCGGTGTCCACGAGCACGTACAGCGGCTCGACGGCGAGGGTGCCGAGGGCCGGGACGGCCAGGGCGACGATGCGCCGGTCCCGCTCCTGCAGCCTCACATCAGGCCATGGCGTCTTCGATGCGGCGGGCGGCGGCCATGACGGCCTGGGCGTAGCGGCGCCCCGGCGAGCGTGTGGTGCGCTCGACCGGTCCGGACACCGACACCGCCGCCACGACCTGGCCCTCCCGGCGGACGGGCGCGCTCACCGAGGCCACGCCCGTCTCCCGCTCCTCCACGCTCTGGGCCCACCCCCGGCGCATGGCCTCGTGCCGCCCGGAGAGGACCTTGCCGGCCGAGCCCAGCTCGAGGGGCAGCACCGCGCCCACGGGCACGATGGTGCGCAGGCTGTGGGGCGACTCCATGGAGGCCACGCACAGCCGGCCGCCGTCGCTCGGCACGTATAGCTGGACGCTCTCGCCGGTGGCGTCCCGCAGCTCCTCGAGGGCGGGCCGGGCCACGTGCTCCAGCGTCCGGCGAGCCAGACGGGGACCGGCCACGAAGCGGCCCTCGCCGTCGCGCCCGGCCAGGCCGTGGTGCTCGAGGGCCCGGGCCAGGCGGTGGACGGTGGGGCGAGACAGCCCGGTGGCGTCGACCAGCTCCCCCAGGGAGAGGGGCCCGCCCTCCAGGGCGTCCAGGATGCGGACCGCCTTGTCGAGGACGCCCACTCCGCTTACAGTGTTCACATTGCAAGACTACCGTCTCGTATTCTGAGACGACACCTTGGCGGAAGCGAGAGGCGAGGACGGCCGGGAAGGCGAGAATGGGCAGGACGCTGAGCGAGAAGGTGTGGGACCACCATGTGCTGCGCTCCGCCGAGGGCGAGCCCGACCTTCTCTACGTCGACCTGCACCTGGTCCACGAGGTCACCTCCCCCCAGGCCTTCGACGGGCTCCGACTGGCCGGCCGGCGGGTGCGCCGGCCCGACCTCACGGTGGCGACCATGGACCACAACGTCCCCACCCAGGCCGCCGGCGAGGCCGACGCCGTCTCCCGCAGGCAGATGGAGATGCTGGAGGCCAACTGCGCCGAGTTCGGCATCAGGCTCTACCCCCGCGGCCATCTCAACCAGGGCATCGTCCACATCATCGGGCCCGAGCTGGGGCTGACCCAGCCCGGCATGACCATCGTCTGCGGCGACAGCCACACGTCCACCCACGGCGCCTTCGGGGCCCTGGCGTTCGGCATCGGCACGAGCGAGGTGGAGCACGTACTGGCCACCCAGGCCCTCCCCCAGCGCCGGCCCGGCACCATGGCCGTGACCGTGGAGGGGGATCTGCCCCTCGGCGTCACCGCCAAGGACGTCATCCTGGCCGTCATCGGGCGCATCGGCACGGCCGGAGGGACGGGCTCGGTGATCGAGTACCGGGGCTCCGCCGTCCGCGGCCTCTCCATGGAGGGGCGCATGACGGTGTGCAACATGAGCATCGAGGCCGGCGCCAGGGCCGGGATGGTGGCGCCCGACGACACCACCTTCGCCTACCTCGAGCCACGCCCCTTCGCTCCCAAAGGCCTGGCCTGGGAGGAAGCCCTGGACCACTGGCGGTCCCTGGCCACCGACGAGGACGCCACCTTCGACAAGGCCGTCGACATCGACGCCGGAACCCTCGTGCCTCACGTGTCGTGGGGGACGAACCCCTCCCAGGTGGCGCCTATCGACGGCGAGGTCCCCGACCCGGACTCCTTCCTCGACCCGGCCCAGCGGGAGGCGGCCCGCCGGGCCCTCGACTACCAGGCCCTGGCCGCCGGCACCCCGGTCCGGGACATCCAGGTGGACACCGTCTTCATCGGGTCGTGCACGAACGCCCGCATCGAGGACCTCCGAGAGGCGGCCTCTGTGGTCTCCGGGCGAAAGGTGAAGCCGGGCCTGCGGGCCCTGGTCGTGCCCGGCTCCATGCTCGTCAAGCACGAGGCCGAGGCGGAGGGACTGGACCGGGTGTTCCGGGCCGCCGGGTTCGACTGGCGCGACGCCGGTTGCTCGATGTGCCTGGCCATGAACCCCGACAAGCTGAGCCCGGGCGAGAGGTGCGCCTCGACGTCCAACCGGAACTTCGAGGGGCGCCAGGGCCCGGGCGGGCGAACCCACCTCGTCTCCCCCGCCGTCGCCGCCGCCACCGCCGTGGCCGGGCACCTGGCCACGCCGGCGGACCTCTAGGAGCCGGTCGTGGAGCCCGTGCGCGCCGTCACCGGCAAGGCCGTGCCCCTGGCCCGCTCCGACGTCGACACCGACCAGATCATCCCGGCCGAGTGGTTGAAGCGGGTCGCGCGCACCGGCTTCGGGGAGGGACTTTTCTCGGCCTGGCGGCGGGACCCGTCGTTCGTGCTGAACCGTCCCGAGCACCGGGGCGCCACCATCCTCGTGGCCGGTCCCAACTTCGGCACCGGCTCGTCCCGGGAGCACGCCGTGTGGGCCCTCACGGACTACGGCTTCGCCGCCGTGGTCTCTCCCCGCTTCGGCGACATCTTCCGCACCAACTGCACCAAGGCGGGGCTGGTGCCGGCCCAGGTGTCCGAGGTGGCGGGCGCGGCGTTGCTGGCCGCGGTCGAGGCCGACCCCGACCTGGAGGTCACCGTCGACGTCGAAGCCAGGATGGTGCGGGCCCCGGGGGCGCGCGTCGAGGCTCCCTTCCCTCTCGACGACTTCACCCGCTGGCGGCTCCTCGAGGGCTTGGACGACATCGGCCTGACCCTCCGTCACGCCGGTGCCATCGACGCCTACGAGCGCGACCGCCCCGCCTGGCTGCCCTCCACCGCGTCCTAGTGCTCCGCCGCGGCGACGGCGCTACCCGGCTACGACGCTCCTGGCCTTCTCCTCGGGAAGCGTCTGGCCCTGCTCCGAGGGCAGACGGTGTACACATATGGCCGCCGCGCTTCCTGCTCACGGCGTGACCTTGTCGATCGGCTCCCTCTCGTCCTGGCGGGCACGGGCGTGGACCACCTTGTTGATGGCGCTGAGGAACGCCCGCGCCGACGCCTCGACCACGTCGGTGGAGACGCCCCGGCCCGACACCCTCACGCCTCCGGCGTCGAGCTGGACGACCACGTCGCCCAGGGCGTCGATCCCACCGGTCACCGACGAGACGTTGAAGTCGGTGAGGGTGGCGTCGACGCCCGTGGCCGCCTTGATGGCGGCGCAGGCGGCGTCGATCATGCCGTCCCCGTCGCTCGTGGCCTCGGCCTTGTGCCCGTCGTGGGTGAGCACCACCCGGGCCCGGGGGACCCCGACCGTGCCGCCGTTGACCTCGAGGGACTCGAGCACGAAGGCGGGCTCGACGCCGGTTCCGCCGATCTCCTCGGCAACGATGGCCTCCAGGTCGGCCTCGGTGATCTGGATCTTGCGGTCGGCCAGCTCCTTGAAGCGGGTGAAGGCGGCGTTGAGGGCGTCTCCCTCGATGGACAGGCCCATCTTGTGCAGGGTGTCCCGGAAGGCGTGGCGCCCGGAGTGCTTCCCCAGCACTATCTGGGCGCCCTGCTGGCCCACCGAGCTGGCCTCGATGATCTCGTAGGTGCTGGTGTCGGCCAGCACGCCGTGCTGGTGGATGCCCGACTCGTGAGCGAAGGCGTTGCGGCCCACCACGGCCTTGTTGAACTGCACGGGGTAGCCGGTGAGGCGGCTCACCAGGCGGCTGGTGCGGGCCAGCTCCTCGGTGTGGACCCCAACCTCGATGCCCGGGAACTGGTCCGGACGGGTCTTGACCGCCACGACCACCTCCTCCAGGGCGGCGTTGCCGGCCCGCTCGCCGATGCCGTTGACGCACACCTCGACCTGGCGGGCCCCGGCCTGCACGCCGGCCAGGGAGTTGGCGGTGGCCAGGCCCAGGTCGTTGTGGCAGTGGGTGGAGACGACGAAGTCGCCTGCGATCTCCCGCCGGACGTACTGGATCAGGGCGCCGAAGTCCCAGGGGATGCCGTAGCCCACCGTGTCGGGGATGTTGAGGGTGGTGGCGCCAGCCGCCACCGCGGCCTGGAGCACCTCCATCATGAAGTCGAGCGGCGTCCGGGTGGCGTCCTGGGGGCTGAACTCCACGTCGTCGGTGTGCTCACGGGCACGAGCCACGCCGGCGCTGGTCTCGGCCACGACCTGCTCCGGCGTCATCTTCAGCATGTGCTCCATGTGGCTGGGGCTGGTGGAGATGAACACGTGGATGCGGGCACGCTCGGCGTGGCGCAGCGCCTCCCAGCACCGGTCCACGTCGGCCCGGTGGGTGCGGGAGAGGCCGGCGATGACGGGGCCGTGCACCTCCTTGGCGATGGCCTCCACGGCCTCGAAGTCGCCCTGGCTGGCCACCGGGAACCCCGCCTCCACGTAGTCCACGCCGAGCCGGGCCAGCTGCTCGGCGATCTCGAGCTTCTCGGCCACGTCCAGCGAGATGCCCGGCGACTGCTCGCCGTCCCGCAAGGTGGTGTCGAAGATGGTCAGTCGCTCGGCCATGGCTGGTCCCTTTGCTCGTGTGCTCGTGTGCTCGTGTGTTCGTGTCGGGCAAGAAAAAACCTCCTGGCCTTGCGGCGCAGGAGGTGGAGGCGAGCCCCGTTGCGGGAGCTCGCCTAGGTCAGGAGGAGGATGGTGGACAGGTGGCGAAGCATGACAGAGCCATGGTCGCAGGCGGGCGGCGCACCCGTCAAGGTACGGTTGACCTAGTGCGACGGTCGTTCCGGACGGGGCTGTGGCTGGGCCTGCTGCTCGGCATCCTTGTGGCGGTCGTGAAGGTGGTCCAGACCCGCCGCGGTGATCGCGAGGGCGGCCCGGCGGGGCCGGCCGACTGGCCTCGGTCCGAGCCCACGGCGGCCGCACCGGAACCGGCCCCGGCCCCTGTGCCCGAGGCCCCCGTGGCCCCCGTGCCCGAGCCCACCACCGCCTCCGTCCCCGAGGCGGACACGGCCGTGCTCGACACCCCCGTTCCGCCGGCGGTGGTCCCCGAGCCGGCGCCTCCCCGGGCACCGGCGAAGGCGGTGAAGAAGGCGGCCAAGAAGGCGGCCGCCAAGAAGTCCGCCAAGAAGGCGCCAGCCAGGAGGGCGGCCAAGGCGGCCAAGAAGGCGGTGAAGGCGGCCAAGAAGGCGGTGAAGCGGGCCCGGATCCCGACGGCGTGGGTCGAGCCCCACGACGGCGTCTGCCCGCAGTCACACCCCGTGAAGGCCAAGATGTCGAGCGGGCTCTTCCACCTTCCCGGCATGGCCTTCTACGCCCGCACCAGGGCCGATCGCTGCTACGTCGACGAGGCCTCGGCCATCGAGGACGGGCTCATCCGGTCCAGTCGCTGACCGCCCGCTCCTCAGGCGTGGGTCACGGTGAGCACCTCGAGGATGCCCGGCGCCTCGCCCAGCCGCTCCACCACGTGAGGAGGCGCGGGCCCGTCCGTGGCCAGCACCATGAGTGCGGTCTCGCCCGAGGGTGACTTGCCCAGGGCCATGTTGGCGATGTTGACCCCGGCCTCGGCCAGCGCCCCGCTCACCAGGGCGATCATGCCGATCCGGTCGTCATTGCGGATGATCAGCATGTGGCGCGTGGGTGGCACCTCGACGCTGTGGTCGTCGACCATGACCAGGCGCGGATCGCCCCGCACTCCGGCCAGGGTTCCCGCCACCGCATGACGGTCACCCCGGAGCGTTATCAGGTTGACGTAGTCATGGGCGGTTGGGTTCCTGGCCTCCTTGACCTCCAGCCCCCGCTCGGCCGCCAGCTGAGGGGCGTTCACGTACGACACCGGCTCCTCGATCCCCGCCGACAACAGGCCCTTCAGCACCGAGAGTGTGAGGATGCGGGTGTCGTAGTCGGCCAGACCTCCCTGGTACTCGACCTCCAGGAGCGGGGGGATGCCCTGGTTGAGCGAGGCGAAGACCCGCCCCAGGCGCTCGGCCATGGGAAGGAAGGGCCGCACCGTCTCGGAGGCCTCGGTGGCGCTCAGGTTGACGGCGAAGGGCACGAACTCCCCCTCCAGCGCCAGCAGGACCTGCTCGGCGATGGTGATGCCGGCCTTGTCCTGAGCCTCCCTGGTGCTGGCTCCGAGGTGGGGCGTGACCACCACCTCGTCCAGCTCCAGCACGGGCGAGGAAGTGGTGGGCTCCTCGGCGAATACGTCGAGGGCGGCGCCCGCCACGTGCCCGCTGCGCACGGCGTCGGCCAGCGCCTCCTCGTCGAGTATCCCGCCCCTCGCCGTGTTGACGATGCGTAGTCCTGGCTTGGCGCCGGCCAGCAGGTCCTTGCCCACCATGCCCACGGTCTCGGGCGTCTTGGCCACATGGATCGACAGGAAGTCGGCCCGGGCCACCAGCTCCCCCAGGCTGTCCACCAGCTCGATGTTCATCTGCCGAGCCCGCTCGGGAGCTACGAAGGGGTCGTAGGCCAGCAGCCGCATGCCGAACGCCGAGGCCCTCTGGGCGACGAGGGCGCCGATGCGACCCAGTCCCAACACGGCCAGGGTCTTGCCGTTCACCTCGACGCCTTCCCAACGGGTGCGCTCCCACTGCCCGGCCCGCAGGGCGGCGTGGGCCTGGGGGACGTTCCTGGCCTGCGCCAGGAGCAGGGCCATGGTGTGCTCGGCCGCAGACAGGACGTTGGACTGGGGGGCGTTGACCACCATGATCCCGCGCCGGGTCGCGGCGGCCACGTCGACGTTGTCGAGGCCGATCCCGGCCCGTCCCACGACCACGAGCTGGTGGGCGGCGTCCAGCACCGGGGCCGTCACCCGGGTGGCCGACCGCACGATCAGGGCGTGTGCCGGACCCACCGCCTCCATCAGCTCCTGGGCGCCCATGCCGAGGCGCTCGTCGACCTGGTGGCCGGCGTCGACCAGCGCGACGAGGGCGCGCTCGGCGATCTTCTCGGTGACCAGGATGCGGGCCATGGGCCCATGCTGGCCGAAGGCGCGGAGGGCCGCCAGCCCTGGCCCGGCCGCGCTACTGGTGAGGGACCTTCTCCGGCCCCTTGTTGCGGTAGCTGCGGACGAACAGGCTCAGCGCGTCGGGCTCGACCTCCTGGCACAGGAGGCGCCGTCCCCAGGCGGTGGCGGCCACGGGGGTGCGCAGCGACGGTCGTGGCACCACCAGCACGTCCCGCTCGTAGCGGCCGGCCACACCCTGCAGGGCGTCGCGGTCAGGGCCAGCCAGGTCAGGCCGGTGCCAGAGCACCACGTAGCCGTGCTCGAGGGAGTGCACCAGTTGGCCGTCGGGTGGCACCTCGCCGTCCCGGTACGTGCCGGCGGAGGCTGCGCTCGGGCTGTGGTTGCCCCCTGCGGGAGGGTCGACCCGGTAGGTGGGGTCGGCGACGTGGTTTCCAGGCGAAGGGTCGATGGGGTCGGCCCTGGTGTCGAGCGAGCAGGACCCGGCCGTGAGCTGCCGGCGGGTCTCCTCCGCCTCGCTGCGGTTCCCCAG
>JALYHE010000109.1 GCA_030776705.1 Actinomycetota bacterium
CCTTCCGCCCCCCTCGTCCATGTCGCGATGTTGCGCCAACAGGGGGTACGGCATCGCGACATGAACGAGGCCGGGCGGACGACGTCGTGATGCGGGTCAGGGCCCGGGGCGGGACGGTGGTGGCCACCGGGGGCTGCTTCGACCTGCTCCACGCCGGCCACGTCAGCACCCTGGAGGCGGCACGGGGCCTGGGCGACTGCCTGGTCGTGTGCATGAACTCGGACGCCTCGGTGCGCCGGCTGAAGGGCCCCGACCGCCCCCTCGTTCCCCAGGAGGACCGGGCCGCGGTCCTGTCCGCGCTGGCCTGCGTGGACGCCGTGGTCGTCTTCGACGAGGACACGCCCGAAGCGGTCCTCGAGCGCCTCCGCCCCGACCTGTTCGCCAAGGGTGGCGACTACGCCGTGGGCGAGCTGCCCGAGGCGGCCGCCATGAGCCGCTGGGGCGGCGAGGTCGTGATCCTCCCCTATCTCGACGGCCGCTCCACCACCGGCCTTCTGAGGACGGTTCTGGCACCGGGATCGGGCCCCGTCGGGTCCTGAACCTGTGCCGGAAGCGGCCCCAGGGGGAAGCCGGCCGCTGCTCGTCGTCCTCCGGCCCCTCGGGCTCGGCGACTTCCTCACCTCGCTGCCCGCCCTCCGGGCCCTCGCCGACGCCTTCCCCGGCCACCGGAGGGTCCTGGCCGCACCCGCCGTCCTCGAGGCCCTGGCGACCATGTCCGGCGCCGTGGAGGAGGTGGTCGACACCGATCCGCTGGTCCCCCTCTGCTCCTCCCTGTGGGGAGCGGACGTGGCCGTCGACCTCCACGGCAAGGGACCGGCCAGCCACCGCGTGCTGCTGGCGGCCCGGCCCCGGCGCCTGGTGGCGTTCGCCAATCCCGCCGTGCCCGAGACCCGGGGGTTCCCCCCCTGGCGTGACGACGAGCACGAGGTCGAGCGGTGGTGCCGCCTGCTCTCGGAAAGCGGCATCCCGGCCGACCCTGGCCGCCTGGACCTGGCCCCACCTCCACCGCCGACCGACGGAGCCCGCGGGGCCACCCTCGTCCACCCCGGAGCCGCCTTCCCGGCCCGGCGCTGGCCACCCGAGCGCTGGGCTGCAGTGGCCCGATGCGAGGTGGAGGCGGGGCGGTCGGTGGTGGTGACCGGGGGGGCCGAGGAGGTGGAGCTGGCCCGGGAGGTGGCCGGGCTCGCCGGCCTGTCCCCCTCGGCGGTGCGCGCCGGGCAGACGGACCTGGCCGAGCTGGCCGGCCTGGTAGGCGCCGCGGCCCGCGTCACCTGCGCCGACACCGGTGTGGCCCACCTGGCCACGGCGGTGCGCACCCCCTCGGTGGTGCTGTTCGGGCCCACGTCGCCGCAACGGTGGGGGCCGCCCCCCGACCGTCCCTGGCACCGCGTGCTGTGGGCCGGCACCACCGGCGACCCTCACGGCCGGGAGCCCGACCCCGGCCTGTTGGCCATCAGCGCCGAGCAGGTGATCGACGCCCTGGCCGACCTGCCCCCCGCCAGCCCCGCTGGGGTGACGCGGGCCGCCCGGTGATTCAATGGCGCCCATGGCAGACGAAGACCCCCTCCCCCGGCCCGCCTCCGACGTCACCGAGGCCGGCGTCCCGGCCGTTGACGAGGTGCCCGACGAGATGGTGCGCACCGGGGACATCCAGGAGAGCGAGGCCCCGCCCCTCGAGCGCCCCCAGGGCGTGGAGGAGTACGGCACCACGGCCGCCGAGCAGCAGCAGCCCGAGACCGTGCAGGACCGGCTGGCCCGGGAACAGCCCGAGGCGGGGGCCCCGGTGGAGGCGGGGATGGGGTCGGTGGCCGTGCCGGAGACCCCGGGTGGGGTGCTCGACCCCCACACCGACGTCGTGGGCGACGAGGACCCGCTCCCGGAGGACACCCTGGCCCCCGAGGAGACGGCCCTTCGCCAGACCGACGACCTTCCCGGCGCCACCGACGAGCCCACCCCCGGCTACCTCGAGGAGCCCTGACCCCAGGGCTGAGACGCCCTACCCGGTGGACGAGGCCGGGGGGAACTCGGGCGGCCAACCCGGCACGGGTGGCCGGTCGCTGCCGGCGTGGGCCACCAGCCAGCCCTCCGGCGTGTAGTGCATCAGGAAGGGGCGGGCCACCCGGAGGGTCTCCTCCATCTCGATGATGGGCTCCTCCTCCCGGGAGAAGACCACGACCTCGTAGTCGACGGCCACCGGGCGAGGGAGCCCGCTCACGCTCCAGCGGTCCAGCTCGAACTCGTGCCACGTCTCCAGGTAGGTGTGGAGGACGACGTCGGCGAAGTCGTCCCAGAGGGGGTGGTCGGGGCCCTCCTCGCACATGGCGGCGGCCAGCTCGTCGAGGTCCTCGCCGACGAGCTCGGCGTCCGCCCTCTGGGGCCACAGCCACGCCTGTATCTGTGACAGCCGGAAGACTTCGTCGGTGAGAGCCCAGGCCTCCTCCCAGTCGCCTTCCTCCATCACGGCGGTGATCCATCGGCGGGCGGCCTGCACCGACGGGGCCTGCCCGTCGCCACTGGGGCTGCCGGAGGGGGAGGACCCGCTCATGCCTCAGATTCTCACCGACGGGCGGCGGCGCCGTGACCACGGCCACCCCATGGACGTCCTGGCGGGGGAGCTCCGACCCGCCGACCGCACCTGAGGCCGGGAGACTATGTTCCGGGCCACCGGAAGAGGAGATCCCGCATGAAGCGACTGGCCACCGTGCTCGCCCTCGTGGCCCTGGCCCTGACCGCCTGCACGACCAAGAAGGAGCTGAAGAAGCACAACGAAGCGGACGTCTCCTTCGTGCAGGCCATGATCCCCCACCACGAGCAGGCCATCCACATGGTCGAGCTGGCCCTCGAGCACGGCAACAGCCCCGACGTCAGGAAGCTGGCCACCACCATCAAGATCAAGCAGGAGGAGGAGCTCAAGACCATGGAGCACCTGCTCCACGAGTGGCACATGAAGAAGGAGGAGCACGGCGGCCACGGCCCCGAGCACCCGGGCATGCTCTCCGAGGAGAAGCTGAAGGAGCTAGAGGAGACCGAGGGCGTGGAGTTCGACAAGCTCTTCCTCGAGCTGATGATCGAGCACCACGAGGGGGCGATCCACCTGGCCGAGGAGGCCGAGCACAAGGGGGAGAACGAGGAGGTCGAGAAGCTCGCGGCCGAGATCAAGCGGGGCCAGGAACACGAGATCGAGAAGATGGAGATGGAGCTGGTGGGCCTGTAGCGACCCCCCAGCCGTTCATGTCGCGATGACCGACCCCCTGTTGGCACGCTTTCGCGACATGAACGACGGGGGCGGGGGCCAGGGGCGTCCTACCGCTCAGCCGGCGTTGGCCATGGCCGCCATGAGGAGCATGCCGCCGTCCACCACGAACGAGGCGCCCGTCGTGTAGGAGGCCTCGGGACTGGCCAGGTGGGCGACGGCTTGGGCGATCTCGCGGGCGTGGCCCGGACGCCCCAGCGGGATCCCGGGCCGGTCCTGACCCTCCGGGTCCTCGTCGTGCTGGCCCGTCATCGGGGTGGAGATCTCCCCCGGCGCCACGGCGTTGACGGTGATGCCGTGGGGGGCCAGCTCCAGGGCCATGACCTTGGTGAGCAGGCCGAGGCCTCCCTTGGAGGCGCAGTAGGCGGCGGCGCCCTCGAGGGGAACGTGCTCGTGCACCGACGTGACGTTTACGATGCGTCCTCCCCGCCCGGCGTCCACCATGCGCCGGGCCGCCCTCTGCGAGCAGACGAAGGCCCCGGTGAGGTTGACGTCGAGCACGTGGCGCCACTGGTCGAAGTCGTGGTCCAGGAAGGGCTCGATGTGGCCCACGCCGGCGTTGTTGACCAGGACGTCGAGCCCGCCCAGTGCTTCGGCCAGCTCGTCCACCACGTCGGCCGCCTCGGGGAGCCGGGTGAGGTCCAGGCGGCGCAGCTCGGCCCGGCGACCCAGGGCCGTGATCTCCTCGGCCGTTCCCTTGGCGCCGGCCTCGTCCTCGTGCCAGGTGACGCCGACGTCGCAGCTGGCCTCGGCCAGGGCGACGGCGGTGGCCTTGCCGATGCCGGAGTCCGACGCCGTGACGACTGCGACCCTCGCCATGGCGCCCTCAGCCGGCCCAGCGCAGGATGGCTCCCAGGCCGTCCTTCACCGCCCCGGCCGGGACCACCCGGACCCCCGCACCGGTGCCCAGGGCGGCCCGCACAGCCACGTCCACCAACCGGTCGCGCCGGGCGTCCTGCACGCCCATGGCCCCCATGGCATCCTCGTCGAGGCCCACCTGGGAGGGTTCGGAACCGAACCAGGCCTGACGGTCGTCCTCCGGGTCGTCGTGCACTAGCAGGACCTCGACCTGGGCCCCGGCCAGGGCCTCCAGGGTGCGGGCCGGGCCGTCGGTGGCCCGGTCCTGCTGGCCCCGCTCCTCCAAGAACTTGGCCAGGAGCCGCTCGGTGTCATGGCCCACCGCCGTCTCCACCAGGCGGTCGACGTCGGCCACCACCTCGTCGGCCGAGCCGTCCGGCGACCGCCCGCCTCCCACCACCTCGAGCTTGTCGAGCACCTCCTTGGGGAGGGACTCACGGAGAAGCTGGACGGCCCGGATGTCGCCCGCCACCACCACCAGCCGGGCGTCGACCTGGTCGGCCAGGCGCACCACCTCGTCGGCGACGGCCTTGGCGTTGTGCTCCCACGTGTTCTCGGCCCGCTGCTGGTAGCGGCCCTGCGACCACCCGCCCGGCGAGGACTTGGCCAGCGGGTCCTCGCCCCCACCCGCCGTGCGCTGAAGGTTGGCCTCGGCCGCCCGCAGGGCGAACAGGTCGGCGCCTCTGCGGTCGGTGAGCACGGCGACGTGGGGCGGCGACGACTGCCGCCAGTCGATCACCGGGACCAGCGACGGCAGCGGTCCCCACCGGGCCCGGTCCTGGGCGGGCGGGTCGGGGTGGTGCTCGACGTGCACCTCCCCTTGTTCGGTGGCGAAGACGGCCAGGCACTGTCCCACTAGGTGGGCGTCGCTCACCAAGGGGTCGACGGCGGCCAGCGCCCCCTCGGCGGCGCCGGCCTCGGCCAGGTCCGCCCGCACCGACTTCCAGCGGGCCTCGGCCCGCTGGGCGGCGTTGTCGATCCCGGCCTCGGTGGTGAGGTAGAGGGACAGGAACGGGCCCTCGGCCATCACCAGACTGGCCAGCTCAGGGGGTACGACGGCGACCTGGGGGGTGGTCCCGGTGCGCTCCACGGCGCCTAGCGCTCCGCCGTCGCGTTGCCGCTGGCTCCCACTCGCCCGTAAGCAGGGCCAGACGTCACGGGCTGTGGCGCTGGTCGGGTGGCACCTCCGGGCGGTCCTGCTCGTGCTCGGGGTGGTGGCCGGGCTGGTTCTCCTCGGGCACCGGTGCCACCCCGGCCTCGTCCGTCGGCCCGGCGCCGGCGTTGACCTGCCAGTTGTCCTGGTCGACGGAGCTGCGCCCGCTGCGCTCCAGCTCCGGTTGCTGTGGCCTCGTCACGTCGTGCTCCTCGTCGGCTCGTCGGGTCGCCCTCATGTCTACCCACCCGACGGGCCGGCCCATGCCTGGCGCCGGTCCGGGCCGGATACCGTTGGGCCCGGCATGGACCGCCACGACGACGCGCCGGCGCCGGGACACGACGGCTACCTGGCCCAACGCGTGCACGACGCCCTGGCCGAGGACCGGCGGGTGGGCGAGCTGGGTTTGTCGGTGACGGTGGCGGGCCAGCACGTGTACGTGAACGGCGAGGTCACCACCGAGGAGCGCCGGGAGGCCATCGGTCGTGTCGTCGCCGAGGTACTGCCCGAGCACCGTCTCACCAACGAGGTGCGGGTGGCGCCGGTGTCCGAGACCGACGACATGGAGATGCTGCCGTGATCAAGGTGGCGGCCGTGGGTGACGTGCACGCCGGCGAGGACTCGGCCGGCCGACTCCGCCCGCACTGGCGGAACCTGGCCGAGCAGGCCGACCTGTTCCTCCTGGCCGGCGACCTCACCCGTCACGGCGAGCGGGCCGAGGCAGCCGTGCTGGCCGGCGAGCTCCGCGAACTGGGCCTACCCACCATGGCCGTGCTCGGCAACCACGACTACCACGGCGACCAGGAGCACCTGGTCGCCGAGGAGCTGGAGGAGGCCGGCGTCACCGTGCTCGAAGGCCAGGCTGCCATCGTCGACGTGGACGGCACCAGGGTCGGGGTGGCCGGCTGCAAGGGCTTCGGAGGAGGGTTTCTCGGAGCCTGCGCCAGCGACTTCGGCGAGCCGGAGATGAAGGCCTTCGTACGGCACACCAAGGCCATCGCCGACCGGCTGCACGACGCCCTGGCCGGGCTGGAGGCCGACGTGCGCATCGCCCTGCTCCACTTCTCCCCGGTGCAGGACACCCTCCAGGGCGAGCGCCTCGAGATCTACCCCTTCCTGGGCAGCTACCTACTGGGGGAGGCCGTGGACCGAGCCGGTGCCGACCTGGCCCTGCACGGTCACGCCCACGGCGGCAGCGAGAAGGGCGTCACGCCCGGCGGCGTCCCGGTGCGCAACGTGGCCCAGCCCGTCATCGGCCACGCCTACAACCTGTACTGCCTCGGCGGCCACAGCCCGCCGGCGTGCGAAAACTAGCCGGCCCGGTTGGTGGTTTCGTTCTCGAAGATGAACTGGTAGAGCTCGTGCACGGCCCGCTCCGGCACCACGATGTCGATGGACTGGGCGTAGAGCAGCAGGCTCAGCATGCGCCGGGCCCCCCGCCGCTTGGCCCGGTTGAGCACGTAGTCCCAGTCGACCTGGCAGGCGGAGAGCAACGCCAGGGCGTCGAACCAGTGCCGGGCCACGTGCTCCTTGTGGGACAGGGCCTTGATGACGACCAGGTCCTCCACGGCCATCACCCGAGCCTGGTGCCCGTCGAAGTCCCGCACCGTCGCCCGGTCGACCATGTCGTCGTCGAGGAGGACATCGCCGGAGGCCCGGAACAGCACGTCCACGAGCACACCGTCCTTGACCGCCTTGAACAGCCACTGGGGCTCGCTCTCGTGCGTCGTGAACCCGGCCGACTCGAGGCACCGCATCACGGCCTGGGCGTCGTCGGGCCTCACCAGCAGGTCGATGTCGTGGGATTCCCTCGGGCGCCCGGCGGCGCGCGAGACCATGCCCCCCATGAGGACGTAGGGGAGGTCCTCGCCCTCGACGGCGCCGACGGCTTCGCCGAGCACCCGGAAGAACACCTCGTCGTCGACGTCGCCCCCGCCTTCCCAGACCTCTTCGTACAGCTCGGCCACCCGGCGAGGGTCGGGCTCTTCACCCACGCCCGCATTTTCGCCCAATCGGCGCCCTGATGACACCCGAGGCGCCCTGGGACCTTCGGGGCGAGTGTGTGGTGGCGTGGGCCGGCGGGGGAGCCTCGGGGCCACCGCCGGCCGGCGTCCGGCCCCTGCCCGGCCCCA
>JALYHE010000110.1 GCA_030776705.1 Actinomycetota bacterium
GCGCCGGCCGGTCCTAGCACGGCCTGGGCGCCGGCGACGCCGTCGAGCGACACGACCCCCCACCGCAGGGCGCACGACAGGGTCGCGGCCGCGGCCGCCACGGCCGCCAGCAGCTCACCGCTGGACACGCCGAGCAGCACCGCCAGCAGCACGGCGTCGCCCGTCGAGGTCAGGGCCAAGGTGCCGGCGGCCGCGGCCGCGCCGAAGCGGAGGTCGGAGCCTTGCAGGACGGAGCCTTTCAGGACGCTGGCCAGGGTCTCAGGTCGTCAGGTCGCAGTTCGGCAGGTCTCGGTCGGCGGGTCTCAGGTCGTCAGGTGTCGGGTCGTCAGGGTGTCGAGGCCACGGCCGGGCGTCGTCGCCTCCCGGTGGCGAAGGCCCGAACCAGGTGGTTCCACGAGCAGCCGGGGCACACCTCCACCACGTAGCAGGCCACCTGGCCGGCCCGGCGGGTGAGCCGGGCCAGGTCGGCCGTCTCGTTGAAGGGATGGCCTCCAGGCGACAGGTGGGGCCCGAACGCGTAGGAGACGTGGACCACGGGGCCCGACTCGCAGACTGGGCAGTCCTCGCCGGTGGGCCGACCGAGGCTGCGGGCGACCCGGAGCAGCTCGGGATGGGCGTCGCACACGTCGGTGCGCGAGAGTCGGCCGCGGCGGAGCTGGCTCAGCACGGCATTGCGGGTCAGCCGGTAGTCCACCTGCCCCGGGAGGCCGTCGTCGGAGGAGGCGCCGCCTACCAGCTCGGCCCGAGAGCTCACGGGCGCACAGGGTAGCCGGTCGCATTCTTGACGGGCTGGTGCGGAGGGCACGATACTTGCTCCGATATATCGGACCGATACATCGGAGAAACTGTTTTGCTGGAGCTGGCCGTCCTCGGCGTCCTCAAAGAGCAACCCCTGCACGGCTACGAGCTCAAGAAGCGTCTCTCCGAGACCCTCGGACCACTTTCCAGCGTGTCCTTCGGGTCGCTCTACCCCGCCCTGAACCGCCTGGAGGCGGCCGGGGCCGTGGCCGTGGCCTCGCCCGGCCCCGACGAGGGAGCGGCGGGGGCGCCCGTCCCCATGACCGGCTCGGTGGGCGGAGAGCTGGCCGCCTTCCGGGCCCGGCGGGGAGGCGCGTCCCGTTCGGGCCGCGGCTCGAGCGGTTCCACCAACCGGAGGGCCAAGAAGGTCTACCGGATCACCGAGCGAGGCGAGCGCCTCTTCGAGGAGCTGCTGGCCGCCTCGGACCAGTCGGGTGACGACGAGCGGGCCTTCAGCCTGAAGCTGGCCTTCGCCCGCTACCTGGGCGCCGAGGCCCGCCTCCGCCTGCTGGAGCGCCGCCGGGCCCACCTGGCCGAGCGACTGGACGCGGCCCGGGAGTCGGTCCGGCTCAGCCGGGCCCGTCTCGACAGCTACACCCGCTCCCTCGTGGAGCACCGGACCCAGCTCACGGAGCAGGACATCTCCTGGCTGGACCAACTGATCGCCGCCGAAAGGAAGAGCAGCTCGTGAGCACCAACAAGATCCGGGTCGCCATCGCCGGAGTCGGCAACTGCGCCAGCTCGCTGGTCCAGGGCGTCGAGTACTACCGCCACGCCGACCCCGCCGAGGAGGTCCCCGGCCTCATGCACGTGGTGCTGGGCGGCTACCACGTGGGTGACATCGAGTTCGTCGCCGCCTTCGACGTCGACGCCGCCAAGGTGGGCCTCGACCTGGGCAAGGCCGTCTTCTCGGGCCATAACAACACCGTGCGCTTTGCCGCCATGGGCGAGGTGGGGGTCACGGTGCAGAGAGGGCCCACCCTGGACGGGCTGGGCCAGTACTACCGGGCCAGCGTGGAGGAGTCCCCGGCCGAGCCCGTCGACGTGGCCGAGACACTGCAGGAGGCTGGCGCCGACGTGCTGGTGTCCTACCTGCCGGTCGGCTCCGAAGCGGCCCAGCGCCACTACGCCGAGGCCTGCATCGAGGCAGGGGTGGGCTTCGTCAACGCCATCCCGGTGTTCATCGCCAGCGACCCGGCGTGGGCCCGTCGCTTCGAGGAGACCGGGGTGCCGATCATCGGCGACGACATCAAGAGCCAGGTCGGGGCCACCATCGTGCACCGGGTGCTGGCCCGGCTCTTCGAGGACCGGGGGATGGTGCTGGACCGCACCTACCAGCTCAACGTGGGCGGCAACATGGACTTCAAGAACATGCTGGAGCGGAGCCGGCTCGAGTCGAAGAAGGTCTCCAAGACCCAGGCCGTGACCTCGCAGCTGGACAACGGCATCGACGCCGACTCGGTCCACATCGGGCCTTCCGACCACGTCACCTGGCTCGACGACCGCAAGTGGGCCTACATCCGCCTCGAGGGCCGGGGCTTCGGCGACGTCCCCCTCAACGTGGAACTCAAGCTCGAGGTCTGGGACTCGCCAAACTCGGCCGGCGTGGTCATCGACGCCGTGCGCTGCGCCAAGCTGGCCCTCGACCGCGGCATGGGCGGACCGCTGGCCGGTCCCTCGGCCTACTTCATGAAGTCGCCCCCGGTGCAGTACCGCGACGAGGACGCCCGGGCCATGGTGGAGGACTTCTCGGCCGTCAGCTAGCTCCCTGGCACTCGGGCAGCTCGCTCGTAGCGACTGACCGTCCAGCGATGCCGGCCTCCGCAGGGATCGGAGGACTCGCCGCTCACGTCGCCGCGGTGCTCGAACCCCGCAGCCTCGTAGTAGTCGCGCAGGGCCCGGTTCTCGGACAGGCAGTCCAGCCGGAGGAACGTGCGGCCCGCGGCCACCACTCGGGATCCGGCCCAGTCCAGAAGCTCGTGGCCGAGGCCTCTGCCCCGGTGGCTGGGTACCACGGCCAGACGGTGCAAGTAGCCGGCGTCGCCACCCTCGCCCCAGAAGCGAGGGTCTTCCCACTGCAGGGTCAGCGTTCCCACGGCCCTCCCCGCGTCCAGGGCGAGGTGGACCTCACCTCTCTCGAGGCCAGCAGCGATGAGCTGGTCCGGGAAGCGCTCCGGCCACTGGTGGATACCGCGGCCGCGCAGCCACCCGGCAGCCTCGGAGAGGATGTCCGACACGACCCCGAGCTCCTCGAGGCGAGCGGGGCGGATGGCGACGGCGCCGGCCTCACCGGCGACGTCGCGAGGCAATCCCTGCCTAGACCGGAACGGCTTCGGGCTCCTCGTGGTCGGCGAGTACCTCACGGATGGGGTCCGAGGCGAGGGTCGGCGCCTCCTCGGGGACCTCGACGGGCTGGCGCCGCTTCCGGTCCTCTTCCCAGTCTCCGGCCTCGTAGCACATGCCGTGCCTCCTTGGTGCTCTGGTCCTTGGTGTTCTGGTCGACGAACCAGTCGACAGTACCTCGCTAGGCCACCTGCTCTTGCGCCCGGGCTCACAATCCGACCACCGGACGCCTGACGGGTCAGCCTCGACCGGGCTCCGGCGCCCCCTCGAGCAGGCCGCCCTTGGTCACCAGGTCGACGGACAGGGTCTTGTAGCCGACCTCGTCGAAGAGCACGACCACGGCGTCGCCCTCGTAGCGGATCACCTGGCCCTCTGCCCAGGCGGGGTGCCACACCGTGGTGCCGACGGGCCAGGGACCGTCGCTCGGGCCGGGCTCGGCCGTCCCCTCCTCGCACACGTCACACCCCCCGCACGGCCCCTCGACCGGCTCGCCGAAGTAGCTGAGCAGCACCTGGCGGCGGCACGACCGGCTCTCGGCGTAGGCCCGCATCATCTCCACCCGTGACTGGTCGGCCCGGCGGCGATGCTCCTCGGCAGCGGCCGCCTCGTCCACGGCGTCGCCGGGCGAGACCTCACCGGTGGCCGCCACCTCCCCGTCGGCCAGCACGTCGACGGCGCCCGACTCCTCCAGCCGGTTCAGGGCCTGCGTCAGGCGGGCGTCGGAGAGCCCCGTCACGTCCCTGAGCTCCTCGACGGCGACGGGCTGGCCGGCCTCGGCCACCGTCTCGGCCACATCCTTCACCTTGTCGGGGGCGAGGCCGCCGCCGGCGAAGAAGCGGCGGATGCCCAGGTCCTCGGGGCGGTAGAAGAGCACCGCCTCTGCTGGCTGGCCGTCACGGCCCGCCCTGCCCATCTCCTGGTAGTAGGAGTCGAGGGAGTCGGGGACGTCGTAGTGGAAGACGAAGCGGATGTCGGCCTTGTCTATGCCCATCCCGAACGCGGTCGTGGCCACCACCACGTCGATCTCACCCGCCATGAACCCGGACTGCACGCCGTCTCGCTCCGAGCGCGACATGCCGGCGTGGTAGGCGGCGGCCCGCATGTCCGCTCCGAGCCCGGAGGCCACCTCCTCGGTCCTCTTCCGGGTGGCCACGTAGATCAGGCCGGGCTTCGGGGCCTGCTGCGCGGCCTCGACGACGGCCCGGTGCTTGGCGGGATGGTCCACGAAGCGGCGTACGGCCAGGTGGATGTTCTCACGGTCGAAGCCGCGCACGACCACCACCGGCTCCACCATGCCGAGGCGGTTCACGATCTCGTCTCGAACGGGCGGGGAGGCGGTGGCGGTGAGGGCGAGCACCACCGGGTGCCCGAGGCTCTCGACCACCCGGCCCAGGCCCAGGTAGTCGGGGCGGAAGTCGTGGCCCCACGAGCTGATGCAGTGCGCCTCGTCCACCACGAACAATGACGGCTGGGCGTCCCTCACCCGCTCCAGCACCTCGTCGTTGGCCAGTTGCTCGGGAGCCAGCAGCACGAATTCCAGCTCACCCTCCTCGAGGCCGGCCATTGCCTCGTCCCGGCGTCTCGAGGTGACGGTGGCGTCCACCTGCACGGCCCCGCCCGAGTCGGTGACCTCGAGGGCCGCCACCTGGTCCCTCTGCAGCGCCACCAGGGGCGACACCACCACGGTGGGGCCGTCCAGCAGGGTGGCTGCGATCTGGTAGATGGCCGACTTGCCCGAGCCCGTGGGCAGCACGGCCAAGGTGTCGCGGCCCCCCAGCACCGCCTCGATGGCCTCCAGCTGGCCGGGCCGGAGCTCGCCGTAGCCGAACCGCTCCCTGGCGGAGCGGACGATGGACCGGGCAGAAGCAGCGGCGGGCATCGCTTCGTTCTTCCCCCGCCACCCGGGAACGATGCCGCCGGCGACGTGACTCATCCGGCGGGGAGTCCAGGTGGCCGATGCATGACGCCGAGGTTGAGCTGAGCGTTGCGTCAGCGATGTGCGCGTCGCCGTCGGGCCCGTCTCGACCGGCCGCCGTTGCTCACCTCTCGCCCACCCAACACACGTCTTGGGGCTCGCCTCTAGCGCAGCCCAAGCCGTTGAAGTTCGTCGACAAGAAGGCCCGAGAGGCCCTCGCCATCCCGTTTGGGAGGACCGATGACACCGCGTCCTGCTGAGTCCACCGAGGGCTCGTAGCAACGAGTCCCGAGCTGTAGCACTGACTTCCTGATTACTCCCCTCCCCCGCGGATTCCTTGCCAAGTTAGTAGGCCAAGCCACCAAGGACCACGACGGCAACGCATGCCAACAGGACAACCTGGGGTGAGGGTCGATCAAACACGAACTCACGCGTCACAAGGAATAGCGGCAACGCTATGAGCCAACCAACGAAAAATCGCTTCCAAAACAAAGGCCGGCATAGGAGTAACCCCGTTTAGGCGGTCAGCCGGGTGCCTGAGCCGTTGACCGTAGTTTGGCCTCCGGTGCACCGCGACCCGAAAGCCGCACAGAGGTTACGACTTTTCTCGCGTTGACGCCCTCCAGGCTATCCGGGCCAAGACAAATCCGAGTGGCAAGGAGGTCAAAGAAGCGAAAGCCAATCGCCATGTGAGCAAGTCAAAGCCCTCGTTGCTCTGCGGTGGGTCTATGAGCCCTAATACAAGTATGAGCGCTACTAGCGGGCCTATACCGGCTCTTCGCGTTGAAGTAGGGATCGAGCGGTAGCCGAGGGTCCACCATGCGGGGCGGGGGTCCCGCCATCGTCGTTGCTGTCAAGGGCCGCGACGACGAGGAGACCCCCGCATGGACGAAGGTACCGGGCTGGCTGAGGCATTGTTGGGACTGGACGGCTTCCGAGTCCTGAAGGTAACCGAGACGTCGCGCGAGGTGGTCATCTCCATCGAGACCACCGACGTCGTGGTGGGCTGCAGCCAGTGCGGCACACGAGCCGAGCCCCATGAGCGCATGCCAGTTGAGATCCGCGACCTGGCCTGCTTCGGCCGGCCGGCCCGCCTGGTGTGGAACAAGCGGCGTTGGCGCTGCCCCGAGGCTGACTCTGAGGCCAAGACCTGGACCGAGACCTCAACCCAGGTGTCGTCGCGCACGGTGCTGACCCGGCGAGCCGGTGAAGAGGCGTGACGTCAGGTGGGGGCCAACGCTCGTCCCGTGGCCGGCCTGGCTCGAGAGCTCGGGGTGTGCTGGTGGACGGCGATGGAGGCGGTGAAGGAGCACGGCACCCCACTCGTGGAGGGGTCCGGACGCGTCGGTGCGGTCACCAACCTGGGCATCGACGAGACCTCGTACTTGGCCGCCACCGCCACCCATCCCACCCTCTACGCCACCGGCCTGGTCGACCTGGACCGGCCCATGATCATCGACCTGGTGGAGGGCAATTCCGCCTCCGACCTGCGCCGATGGTGCGAGGCCCAGTCCCGGTGGTGGCTGGCCGGCATCACCACGGTGGCCACCGACTTGGCCGAGTCCTATCGCGCCGGGCTC
>JALYHE010000111.1 GCA_030776705.1 Actinomycetota bacterium
CGCTCGCCCAGCACCGCCCCGGGCCCGACCTCGGTGACGGGCTCGCCGTCCACCTCCACGCCCAGCACCCCGTCGAGCAACAGGTACAGCTCGTCGCCGGGCTGGCCCTGCTCCACCAGGGCGGCGCCTTCCTTGACCTTTCGGATCTTTGGCTTGGCGCCGCCCCGCATGATGGTGAGGGACAGATGCCGCTCCAGCGCCGTCTCCACCTCGGTGACCACGGCCGGGGAGTCCTCGTCACCCCATGGCGAGTGCCTGCCGAAGGCGTGGTGGTACCAGTCCTTGAAGTCGACCAGGCCCGACTTGTGCGACAGCCGCCCGGAGGCGTCGTAGACCCAGTGGCGGGGGACGCTGCTGGCCCCGACCAGCCCGTGCTCGGCCGAGCCGTCGGCGTGGAGCGTGAGCTGAAGCGTGGTCCACACGAGGGGCGAGGTGATCTGCACGAACGGCGGGTGGGCCACCCGCCGGGGGGCCGGCAGCGGGGCTCGACCACCGGCGGTCTGGGTGAATCGGACCCACCCGTCGCCCGTCTCCGGCTCGGGACGGATGTCGGGGAGCGCCACGGCCTGGAAGGCCAGGCTGCGCCCGAGCGACACCCGTGTGATGCCCATGTGCCCGCCCCCGCTCTGTCCCTGGCCGACGACGCGGCCGTCTTCCACCTCGATCCAGGCCTGCAGGTGGTTGGCGAAGCGGAAACGACTGGCGGCCCTCAATGCCTCGAGGTCGTCCGGACCGGTGATCACGTCTGGCGGCGGGTCGTCGTAGTGCGTGATGCCGGCACCGAAGGGCATCTTGGGCAGTCCCCTGACCGACTCGGAGGGGAGCCAGGAGATCGACAGGACCGACGACGCGTGCCGCACGTTCTGATCGTACGGGTGCCCCGCCCTATTCGACCAGGGTGCTAGCACGTGTCCCCGCTCAGCGGCGACCGTCCTCGCGCCGGTGGCCGGCGCTGACCTCCTTCAAGGCGACCCGGTCGATCGAGTCCCCGGGCGCCACCGCCACCCGGCACGGCGTGAGGGCCCGCAGGGTGGAGGTCCGCCGGCCGCCCTCCAGCACGGCCCGTTCCCCGAGGATGGCTCCGGGGCCCACCTCGGCCACGGGCTGGCCGTCCACCTCCACTCGGAGCACTCCGTCGAGCAGGAGGTACAGCTCGTCGCCGGGCTGGCCCTGCTCCACCACGGTGGCGCCTTCCTTGACCTTTCGGATCGTGGGCTTGGCGCCGCCCCGCATGACGGTCGCGGCCAGCTGGCGCTCCAGGGCCGTCTCGACGTGGGAGACCACGGCCGGGGAGTCCTCGGCTCCCCACGGCGTGTGGATGCCGAAGGCGTGACGGGCCCAGTCCTTGAAGTCGGTGAGGCCCGACTTGAGGACCAGCCTCCCGGAGGCGTCGTAGATCCAGTGGCGGGGAAAGGGGCTGGCACCGGGCACGTGGTGCTCGGACGTCCCGTCCACGTGGACGGTGAGGTTGAGCGTCGTCCACACCAGCGGGGCCGCCACCCGGAAGAAGGGCCGGCGTGGGACCGGTCGGGGAGCGGGGACCCCGGTGCGCCCACCGTAGGTCTGCGAGAAGCGGACCCAACCGCGGCCCACCTCGGGAGCAGGGCGGATCTCGGGCATGCTCACCGCCTGGAAGGTCAGGGTCCGGCCCAGGTTGATCCTCGTGACGCCGATGTGGCCACCGCCCGACTGGCCGAAGTCGACGATCCGCCCATCGTCCACCTCGATCCATGCCCGAAGCTCGTTGGCGAACCGGAACCGGTCGGCCGCTCTCAGGTCCTCCAGCTCCCGAGCGGTGGCCACCACGTCGGGTGGAGGGTCGTCGTAGTGGGCGATCCCCTGGTCGAACACGGCCTTGCCGAGGCCGCGCACCGCCTCGGAGGGGATCCACGAGATCGAGAGCACCGAGGACTCGTACCGCATCACGCGATCGTAAGGCGACGTCAGGCCCCCGGGGAGGGTGCCAGCACCTCTCTCCGGTTTCTTGCCACCACCCTTTTCCCAGCCGGCCCGATCTGGTCCAATCGGCACCAGCGTGCAGGGAGGAAGAGGAAGCATGCCAACGAGAGGCGGTCGTCACCGCAAGGGCCGGGCCCTCGTTGTGGGGCCGTCGGCCCTGCTTCTAGTGGTGGTGGCGGGCGCTTGCGCCGGTGACCTCGACGGGGCCATACAGGTCAGGGGCGTCGACTACTCCTTCCAGGGCGTGCCCGAGCGGCTCGGGGCGGGCCGGCACCGCTTCTCGTTCGAGAACCACAGCGACGACGAGCAGCACGAGATGGTGATCCTGCGCGTGAACGACGGGGTGGGCGAGCCCCTCCGGCGGGTCCTCGAGCTCCCGGAAGCGGAGGCCATGAAGAAGGTCACCCAGGTCGGCGTCACCGAGGCGCCGCCTGGCGAGAAGGCCAAGGCCGACGTGAGCGGGGAGCTGAGGAAGGGTCGCTACGCCATGGTGTGCTTCGTCCCGGTCGGGGGCAGGGAAGGCCCACCTCACTTCAGGAGAGGCATGATCCAAGAGTTCGCGGTCGACTAGTGGAGGGCAGAGTGGCAGGCGCAGGGGCCGACGGCACGATCAGCGTCTTCCTCGCCGACGACAACCTCATCGTCCGCGAGGGGGTGCGGGCCCTGCTCGTGCGGGAACCCGACCTCGAGGTGGTGGGCGTGGCCGCCGACTACGACGAGCTGATCGAGGGCGCCGAGGCAGCCGCCCCCCAGGTGCTGGTCTCGGACATCCGCATGCCCCCGACCTTCCAGAGGGAAGGGATCGACGCCGCCAAGCAGCTTCGCAAGCGCCATCCGGGCACGGGGGTGGTGATCCTCTCCCAGTACGACGAGCCCGACTACGCCATCAGCCTCCTGGCCGAGGGCGCGGCCGGCTACGCCTACCTGCTCAAGGACCGGGTGGCGGAGGGTGACCAGCTGGCCCAGGCGGTGCGGGCCGTGGCCACGGGCGGGTCGATGCTGGATCCCACGATCGTCGAGTCCATGGTGCGGCCCGTCACGGAGGAGAGCGAGCTCACCGCAGACGACGAGGACCTCCTGCGCCAACTGGCTGAGGGCCGTCCCATGAAGGCCATCGCCGTCACCTGGGGCACGACCGCGGCCGCCGTCGCCGAGGAGGTCGAGCGGCTCTTCCTCAAACTCGCCCAGCAGGCCAGCACCGGCGTGGCGGGCTCGCTCCGCCGGCTGCGCCTCCTCCACCAGGCCATCGTGGAGCGTGAGGAACAGGGCGACGCCATCAGCAGGCTCCTGCCGAGCGGGCTGGCCGACAAGCTGCGCCAGGAGGGGCGCCGGTTCGGGGAGAGCGAGCGGGTCACCGTCACCGTGCTCATGTCCGACATCCGCGGCTATTCCGCCATCGCCGAGGGGGCCGACCCCACGCAGCTCGCCACCCAGCTCAACGCCCACCGGGCGGAGATGAACCGGGCCATCCTCTCGCAGGGCGGGACCGTGATGCAGTTCGTGGGCGATGCAGTGATGGCCGTGTTCGGCGCCCCGTTCCCCCAGGCCGACCACGCCGACCGGGCCGTGGCCGCGGCGCTGGCCATGCACGAGCACCAGGAGGGGGTCAATGCCCGCTGGGCCGGCGAGGGCCTGCCAGCCTTCGGTCTGGGCATCGGGCTCTCCACCGGTCCCGCCGCCGCCGCCCTGCTGGGGTCGGAGGAGCACCTCGAGTACACGCTCGTCGGCGACACCGTGAACCTCACCCAGCGGCTCCAGCAGTGGGCCGAGTCGGGCGAGATCGTCATGAGCGAGGCCACCCACGACGCCCTCACCACCGCGGTGCCGTGCGAGGCCATGGAGCCGGCCCAGGTGAAGGGCCGCACCAGCCCGGTGCGGGCCTACCGAATCCCCAGGCTCATCTCGAGTACATAGCCCCCAGTGACAGGGGGCTATGTACTCGAAGTAGCGCCGACGGCCGTCACGCCGTCCGCCAGCCCCCGTTGTGGCGCGCGTCCCAGACCTCCCGCAGCACGCGGGGTGCCAGGTCCTCCTTGTTGACGTAGGCGGCCGCCCCGCTCGTGCTGGCGTCGGCGGGCAGGTCGCCGACCTGGTAGGTGGACACCAGCACGACGGTCACCTCCGGATCGGACTCCACGATCCGGCGGGTGGCCTCGATGCCGTTGATGCCGGGCATGTTGATGTCCATCAGGACGAGCTCGGGCCGGAGCTCTTGGACCCGGGCCAGTGCCTCCTCGCCCGAAGCGGCCTCGCCCACCAGCTCGAAGCCCTCGGAGCGGGCCAGCACGGCGCGCGCCGCGCGCCGGAAGGGCTCCTGGTCGTCCACGATCAGGACGGCAACTGGTTCGGTCTCCATGTCCTCGCCCAATGGTGCCATCCTCCAGACCGGTTGCAACGATGCGAGCACCACAACGCGGGTGGTGCTAGCACCACTCCTCGCCGGGCTCGACGATGAGACGGGCGCCCCGGTCGTAGGTCAGGTAGCTCCAGGACCACTCGAGCAGGACCTGGAGACGGTTCCGGAACCCGATGAGGCGGACCAGGTGGAGGCGCAGCCACAGGAGCCACGCCAGCCGCCCACGGAAGCGGAGGCCGGAAGGGAGCTCGACCACGCCCGCGTTGCGGCCGATGGTGGCCATGAGGCCCTCGTCGCGGTAGCGGAAGGGGACCGTCGGCTGACCCTCCACGCGACGACGGAGCTGTGCGGCGATGTGGCGCCCAGCCTGTATGGCCACCGGAGCTGTCTGGGGGCAGAGCCCGCCTTCGGGGCCGGTGGCCGCCGCCATGTCGCCCACGACGAAGACCTCGGGGTGAGCGGGGACGCTCAGGTCCGCCTCAACCAGCACGCGCCCGCCTCGGCCCTGCTTTAGCCCCAGCCCGTCGGCCAGCGAGCTCACCCGCACGCCGGCGGCCCACGCCACGGTGTGGGCCGGCAACACCTCGCCGCCCTCCAGGTGGACCTCCTCGGGAGTCACCTTCTCGACCTTGGCCCCCAGCCGCACCTCGACGCCCCGCTTCCGGAGGCCAGCCAGGGCGCTGGCGCTCGAGTCGGCGTGGAAGTCGCCGAGCAGCCGCGGGGCGGCCTCCACGAGGACGACCCGGGCCCGGTCGACGGCCACCTTGGGGAAGTCCCGGGCCAGCACGGCGAACAGCTCGGTGAAGGCCCCGGCCAGCTCCACGCCGGTGGGCCCCCCGCCCACGATCACGAAGGTGAGGGCCCCCTCCTCGACCAGCGAGGGTGCGACCGCGGCCCGCTCGAACCGGGCCAGGACGTGGCTGCGCAGGCGCACCGCCTCGGGGAGGCTCTTGATGGCGAAGGCGTGCTCCTCCGCACCGGGCACGCCCAGGTAGCTCGTCGACGCCCCGGCGGCCAGCACCAGGAAGTCGTAGTCGAGGGATTGGCCGTCGGCCAGCATCACCCGCCGGCCCTCGAGGTCTACCCCGGAGACGGTCCCGAGGCGGACGTCGACGTTGCCCTGCCCGTGGAACAGGCCGCGGATCGAGAAGGCGATGTCGCCGGGGTCCAGGCCGGCGGTGGCCACCTGGTAGAGGAGGGCCTGGAACGTGTGGTGATTGCGGGCGTCGACCACCGTTGCGTCCAGCAGCGCTCCGGCCAACCCCCGAGCCGCGCACAGGCCGCCGAACCCGCCGCCGACGATCACCACCCTCGGCCGGGCGCCCACCCCTTTCTCCTGGTGCGCCTGTGCCGAGCTACTGCCCAAACCGGCGAGGCGGCAACGTCACTGGCCCTGCTCCGAGAGGTACAGCAGGACCGCCTTGACCCGCCGGTTCACGTCGTAGTCCTCGCTCAGGCCGAGCTTGGCGAAGATCGAGTTGATGTGCTTCTCCACTGCTCGCTCGCTGACCACCAGCGCCGCCGCCACGGCGGCGTTGTTCTTGCCCTGGGCCATCTCGGCCAGGACCTCCATCTCTCGGGCGGTCAGGTGGCGTAGTGGCGAACGGGCTCCACGAGACCGTGCCGCGATGAGCTCCTCCACCACCACCGGGTCGACCACCGACCCCCCGTCGGCGACCTCGCGAATCGCCGTCGCCAGCTGCTCGGCCTCGGATACACGCTCCTTCAGGAGGTAGGCGCGTCCCCTCGCGCCGTCCTCCAGAAGGGCGAGGGCGTAGTCGGGTGAGGCGTACTGGCTCAACACCACCACGCCCGTGCCGGGACTCGACTCCCGGAGGTGACCGGCGGCCCTGATGCCCTCGTCGGTGCCGCTGGGGGGCATGCGGATGTCGGTGACCACCACGTCGGGCGCCAGCTCGTCCACGGCGCTGAGCAGCTCGTGCAGGTCGGCGCAGGTTCGCACCACCTCGATGTCGCCCTCGGACTGGAGGAGGCGCCTGACGCCCTCCCGCACCAGGTAGTTGTCCTCGGCGAGCACGACCCGGATGGCCACAGGTCCAGCGTAGGAGGCGCGGTGCGGGCGGCAGCGGCTCCGGGGAGCCGGTTGGCCGCCTCGTCCGGTGGTGATCTCAGACCGAGCTCGGGGCAGAGCCCTTGGAGGGGGCCGCCTCCTCGGCGCGGGAGCCGTCGGTCGCCCCGGGGGTGGCGGGCACCTGGCCGGCGACGGTGGTCCCCTGGCCCGGCGCGGACCTGATCTGGAGGTGGCCCCCGAGCGCCTCCAGCCGGTCCTTCAGGTTGCGCAGGCCCGAGCCTTCCGCCACCGTGCCCGGGTCGAAGCCGGGGCCCGTGTCGCTCACGGAGAAGGTGAGCCAACCGTCCTCGGTGACCAGAGACACGCTGACCCGGCTCCCCGGAGCGTGCTTGGAGGCGTTCTGGAGCGCCTCACGGCAGCAGAAGTACACCGCCGCCTCCACCTTGGGATCGAAGCGGGTGGCGCCGAGCGAGCCGGCGTCGAGCTCTGCCTCGAGGCCCGTCTTGGCCACGTGGGCCCTGAGGGCGGCAACCAGTCCTCTGTCGACGAGGAGAGGCGGGAAGAGGCCCCGAGCCAGGTCCCGAAGGGTCTCGAGAGCGTCGCGGGCGTCCGCCTTGAGCTGCTCGAGCAGGAGCTCCGCGCCCTCCTGGTCCTCCGCCACCAGCGTCTTGGCCAGTCCCAGGTTCACGGTCAAGGCGACCAGCTGCTGCTGGGCCCCGTCGTGGATGTCCCGCTCCACACGACGGCGCTCCTGGTCCTGGGCGGTGACGATACGGTGCCGGGAAGCTCGCAGCTCCTCGAGCCGCTCCTCCAGCTCGCTCGTGAGCCTGAGGTTGCACAGGGCCAGCGCCGCCTGTGAGGCCAGCTCCTCGAGCAGGTTCTCCTCGTCCTCGCTCAGACCCTCGCCCCCGCCCTTGACCACGGAGATGTCGCCCACCTCCTCGCCCTGGTGCACCACCGTGACGGTGCGGTCGAAGCTGCCGACCTCGGACACGTCGGGAGGCCACACGTAGCAGTGCTCACCACCGCCACGCAGGAAGAGCCGCACCCGGCTCCGGACGGCGCCCGTGGCCTTCGCCGCCGCCTCGGCCAGGATGATGGCGACCGGACTTCGCACGTCGGACGCAAGGCTCGAGACCAAGTCCGAGCGGAGGCGGTCGGAGCGCTGCAGCTGCTCCAGGGCCTCGGCCAGGTACATCCGCTGGCGGACCAGGGTCTCGGACATGGTCCCGGCCACGAAGGCGATGAAGAGGGCGATGCCCATCCGGAACGACACGCTCTGCCAGATCAGCTCGTAGCCATACCGCTCCGAGGCCACGATCTCCCGGGCCGAGAAGAGGACCGTGATCACCGCCCAGGCGGCCAGTGCACCCCTCAACCGGAAGCGCAGTGCGCCCTCGAGGGGCAGCAGGTAGAGAACGGCCCAGATGGACGACTGCTCGTCGAAGGTGAAGAGGAACACGAACGCCGATGCCATCACCGTGTCGAAGGCCAGGGTGGCCACGGCCAGGCGCTGGGCAGAACGCAGGGACCTGGCCCGCCGGTACCCGAGCCACACCCCCAAGTTGCCCACGACCAAGACGCCGGTCAGCACGAAGCCGGTCTCCTGCACCCCGGGGGGCCAGGGCAGCAGGTGGTAGAGCGTCATCTGCAGGGCAGCGAACACGGCCGCCAAGGAGCGGACGACGATCATCACCCGCTCGGCGCGGCGAAGGTCCTCCAGCGAGGTGCTCCGCACAGGTGAAATCCTACTGTCGGCACTGCATATCGGGTCGACGACCAGGAGCGACATGACGACCATGAAGGCTGTTCGCATCCACGAGTACGGCGACGAGGAAGTGGTGCGCTACGAGGACGCGCCCCGCCCCGAGCCGGCTGCCGGCGAGGTGCTCGTCGAGGTGCATGCCGCCAGCGTCAATCCGGTCGACTGGAAGACGCGCTCGGGCGGTGGCCAGGCCGACAAGATCGGCGAGGCCTTCCCGGTGGTCCTGGGGTGGGACCTCTCCGGCACGGTGGTGGAGGTGGGCCCGGACACGAGCGGTCCCGGCGTCGGCGACGAGGTGTTCGGCATGCCCCGCTTCCCCCAGCCGGGCTCCACCTTCGCCGAGTACGTCTCCGCGCCAGCGCACGAGCTGGCCCTCAAGCCCCGCACGCTCAGCTACGTGGAGGCCGCCGCCCTGCCCCTCGCCGGCCTCACCGCCTGGCAGGCCCTGTTCGAGGTGGGAGGCTTGGAGGCGGGGCAGGCGGCGCTGGTGCACGCCGCCGCCGGGGGGGTCGGCCACCTCGCCGTCCAGCTGGCCCGCTCCAAGGGGGCGCGCGTGGTCGGCACCGCGTCGGGGCAGAACGCCGACTTCCTTCGCTCCCTGGGGGCCGAGCCGGTGGACTACCGCGTGGAGCGCTTCGAGGAGAAGGTGTCGGACGTCGACCTCGTCCTCGTGGCCGTGGACGGAGACGTGCTGGAGCGCTCCTGGCAGGTGCTCCGCCCGGGCGGCGTCCTGGTGTCCATCCGAGGCGAGCCCTCAGCCGAGGACGCCGAGCGCCACGGCGTGCGGGCCGAGCGCATCCTGGTACACCCCGACGCCGGCCAGCTCGAGCAGATAGCGGTCCGAGTCGACGCCGGCGAGGTTCAGCCCTTCGTCGGTGCCGAGCTCCCGCTGGCCGAGGTGGGCAAGGCCTTCGAGCTCAGCGAGTCCGGTCACACCAGGGGCAAGATCGTGCTCCGGGTGCGCTGACCGCCGCGACAGTGGAGAACCCGGTCGCGGCCCTCAGGGCTGGACGAGCCGGTCGTAGCTGGTGGAGAGCCGGGCCGACCCCGTCAGGGTCTGGTAGACGACGCAGTACCGCTCGGTAAGGCGCAGGAGCGTCTGCAGCTCGTCGTCGGTGGCGTCTGTCTCGAGCTCGAAGCCGACCCGGATGTCGCTGAACCCCACCGGCGCGTCCTTCGACACCGCCAGCGTGCCTCGGAAGTCGATGTCTCCCTCGACCCTGACGGTCCCGGCCGACACCGGGATCTCGAGCGACGTCGCCACCGCTCGCAGCGTGACGCCGGCGCAGGCTGCAAGAGCCTCGAGGAGCATGTCGCCTGAGCACAGCGACAGGCCGTCCCCGCCCGTGGCCGGGTGCAGGCCGGCCTGGGCCAGGGCCCGTCCCGTGGACACCGAGCAGGAGATGCCCTCGCCGAGCGCTCCCTCGGCCCGGAGGGTGACCAGGGCGGCTGCTGGGCGCTCCCGGTACCCCTCCTTGAGCGGCTCCTGGAGTCGACGCAGCTGTTCTCGGTTCATCCGTCCTCCGACCGCAGCTCGGCCGCGGCCCCCCCAATCTAGGGCTCGGCCGCGGCCGACTCCGCCTCCAGGCGGGCGGCCGTGCCGTCCACGTCGGAGGGGTTCTTCAACCAGTCCTGGAGGATCTTCCACATGCCCTGCCCGTCGGCCGCCCCGAACGACGCCGGAAGCAGGTCCGAGAGGTCGAAGCGCACGGTCTTCGGCTCGGTGAGGGCGCGGGCCAGTTGCCGGGTGGTCACGTCCGGATAGGCAGCCTGGTCCACCGAGCGGTTCGGGGATATGAAGCCCCCTGCCTCGGCCCACGGCTCGGCCGCCTCGGCCGTGGCGAGGAACCTGATCAGCTCCCGGCTGGCCTCCTTGTCGGCCAGGAGCACGGCCACGTCCCCGCCGAAGACGACGGACCGCCTCGAGCCGGCGATGGAGGGGAAGTCGAAGAACTTGGCCTCCGTGCCCACGTCGGCCTCGGTGTCCTTGGCGATGTTGGTGGCCACGAAGCTGCCCTCGAACAGCATGGCTCCCTGGGGCTGGTCGCCGAAGGTCTGGGTCACCGACTGCTCGTAGGTCGTGGCCAGGGCGCCCTCGGCGCCCCCCACCATCCACTCCGGGTGGCCCAGCACCTGTCCCAGGGTTCGAAGGGCGTGCTTGACGCTGTCGTCGGTCCAGGGCATGTCTCCTCCCGCCAGGCGGTCGTACCGGGTCGGCCCGGCCGTACGCAGGTAGACGTTCTCGAACCAGTCGGTGAGGGTCCAGCCGTCGGCGGCCCCGACGGCCAAGGGTCTTACCCCCGAGCGGGCCAGGTCCCTGGCCACTCCCTGGAGCTCCTCCCACGTCTTCGGAGGAGCCACGCCGGCGTCGAAGAAGGCCTCGGTCCGGTACCAGAAGGTCGACTTGTTGGCCGCCTTGAACCACACGCCGTAAAGCCTCCCGTCCACCGACCCGAGCCGGCGCCACACCGGTGCGTAGTTCTCGTCCACCAAGGTGCCGGCCACGGCGTCGATGGGCTTCAGCGCCCCCCGCCCGACCAGGTCCCGGAGCAGCCCGGGCTGGGGGAGGATGACCACGTCCGGAGCGGCCCCGGCGTCGATGCGGGGCCCGAGGACGGCGCCGACGTTGCGGCCCGTGGACGTGAAGCGCACCTCCGCCCCGGTCTCCCTCTCGAAGCGGTCGAGCACCTTCTCGAAGTTGGCCTGCTCCTCGCCGCTCCACACCGCCGCCACCTCCAGACGCTGGCCCGCCAGCCGCCGGGTGGCGGGCGAGACGGCACCGTCCGATCCGCGGCAAGAGGTGCCGACCAGTGCCACCACGGCGATCAGGACGAGGAGCCGCCTCCCCCTGTGCCTCACGGCCCGGCCTCCTCGAGCGGGGGCCTGGGGGCGTCCTCTACCGACCCCCACCACTGCCCGGCCACACCGGCGAAGCAAGCCGCGCCACGGGCCACGGCATCAGGCGAGCGCGTGCGAAGCACGGGGAGGTCGCCGACCTGCGCCTTGACCCGCATCCAGTGGGCGCTGCGGCTGCCGCCCCCGAAGACGAGGAGGCGCTCGGCCGGGCCCAGCAGCTCGACCAAGCGCCCCGCCGACTCGAACGTGCGCTCCGACAGGGCCCGCAGGAGGCCGTTCCACACCTCGCCGGGCTCGGCTTCGGGCAGGTCGGGGTGGTCACCGGCCTGGATGCTGCGCACCAGGTCGTCGCCGACCTCGACCTCGCCCGCCTCCCGGGCCAGGTCGTCCAGCTCGGCGAGGGAGCGGCCCAGGGCGCCGGCAGCTGCCTCGAGGACCAGCCCGGCGCGGGCCGCGCTGGCCAGCACGACCCACTCCCCTCCCCCGGGCCGCACGGTCACGGCCGTCCTGAGCTCGAGTGCCTTGCCCACGTCGGGCGCCTCGGCCGAGCGGCGCATCACCGTCTCGGCCGTGCCGACGGAGTTCACCAGGTCCTGCAGGCTCGCGCCCACGCCTTCGGCGCCGGCCAGGTGGTCGTGCCCGCCGATGGTGACGGGTATCCCTTCGGGCAGGCCCGACCAGGCCGATCCCTGGGCCGAGACCCGGCCCATCGGCGAGCCGGCGGCCAGCACGGGTGGGAAGACGTCGCCGCCGAGGCCCAGGGCGTCGACCACCTCGGGCATGTAGCGCTGCTCGACCACCTCGTAGGCGCCGGTGCGAGCGGCCAGGGAGTGCTCGGTGACTTCCTCCCCCGTCAGGTGGAACAGGCACAGCTCCGGCACGCCGAGCCACCGCCGGATCCCCTCGACGCCGTGGTCGCCCAGCCAGCCGAGCTTGGCCACCGATGACACCGTGCGCAGCGGCTGGCCGATGCGCCTGTCCAAGCCCTCGCCGAAGCGCTCCTTCAGGCGCTCCACCGCCTCCTCCCCCCGTGGGTCGTGCCAGGCGATGACCGGCGCCAGAGGCCGTCCCCGACCGTCCAGCGGGGCCCCGCTCTCGGCCAGCCCCGCAACGGCCACGGCCTCTACCCGCTCGATCTCGTCGCCGAGGCCGCCCAGCAGCCGTCCGAGCGAGCCGAGGAGGGCCTCGACCGCCATCTCGCGACCCTCCTCGCCGGCGGCGAAGGGCGTGGTGACGGTGAAGGAGCGCCGCTCTTCGCCCTCACCGTCCAACAGGAGCGCCTTCGTCCTGCTGGTGCCCACGTCGAGGCCCAGGAGGAGCGGCTGGTCGCCCACGCGCCTCAGGAAGTGGCGAGCAGCTGGCGGATGGCGGCGCGGGCCTCGTCGACGCCCATCCGGGCCAGCTCAGGAAGGGGCCGCTCCAGCTCGCGCACCAGCTCGTCGGCTACGAAATAGCCCACCCGCCAGCGTCCCTCCACCAGCCCGCCGCCGAAGAAGTTCTCGGTGGTGTCCGGGTCGTCGAGGGAGGAGGCGAAGAGGGTCATCACCTCGCCGCGGTGCTCCTTGCACCAAGGGAGCCAGTCCTCGAAGCCGGGGTGGCCATACCAGAAGTACTCCTCCTCGGCCCGGCCCGGAACGACAGCCCTCGAGGTGTGGATGGCCATGCCCTCGGAGAAGGCCGTCCACGCCGGGTCGTCAGGAGCTGAGTCGCCGAGGGCGATCTCGTGCCAGGCGTGGGCGTCCTCGTGGGCGACCAGGACCCTGCTCCCCTCCTCGGAGCGGAACCACTCGAGGCAGTGGAAGAGGGCAACCTCGCCGTCCAGCCGGCCCACCACGGCGTTGGCCGTGAAGCGCCCGACCATGAGCACGTGCACGGGGCTGGGCGTCTCGGGAAGGCCCAGGGCCCGGGCCACGGCTGGCTCGACCTCCTCTATGACCGACTTGGTGGCGGCGCCGCCCTCCCGGGCCTGCTGGCGGACCCGGGACAGCTCCCGCACCAGGGGGTTGCCCCGATCGGGCTGGCCCTGCTCTGCGTAGAACGCGGCGAAGACGTCGGGGTGGGCACCCTCGTAGCGCTCGACCCACTGCTGCTCGCGCATCACCGGGCTCTCCAGGAAGGCGGCGGCGGCGAACTCCTCGAACGCCGGCGTGGTGTCAACGATGCGGGCCACCGTCGCCAAGCCTAAGGGCTAGTCCGCTCCAGAGGCCCGCCGACGGGTGCCCTGCCCGCTCGGCCCGGTCAAGCCGGGACTCTCGGGCGCCGATGACACGTGCACCGGACATGTCCCGCCAACCGACCACCGCCACCGCTGGAGGCGCGTCGGTGCCTCGCGTCCTTCGCAGTTGGCTGCCCCAGGGCAAGACCCTCCCCGACGAGGTCTGGGCACAGCGCCATCAACGGATCCTGGTGCTGCTGTGGCTCCACGTCCCGGCCCTCGTCGTCTTCGCCCTGTTCCAGGAGCGCACCCTGCTGCACAGCCTGGTGGAGGTTCTCGCGGTCGCCGTCCTGGCCGTGGCCTCGACCGCCCTCCGGACCCACCGCCGGGTCAGCACCGTCGTCGCCGCTCTCGGTCTGCTCACCTGCTCGGCGATTCTCGTCCACCTCTCCGGCGGGGTGATCGAGATGCACTTCCACTACTTCGTGATCGTCGGAGTGGTGACGCTCTACCAGGACTGGCTGCCCTTTCTCGTCGCCATCGCCTACGTCGTGCTCCAGCACGGGCTGGCCGGGGCGCTCGACCCCGACTCGGTCTACAACCACGCCGCCGCCATCGAGAACCCGTGGCGGTGGGCGGCGATCCACGGGCTGTTCATCCTGGGCATGTCCTCGGCGGGCATCGCCTCGTGGCGGCTCAACGAGGACCTGCTCAGGTCGACCGACGACCGCCAGGAGCGACTGTCCGAGGCCCAGGAGGTGGCCCGGATGGGGAGCTGGGAATGGTCCGTGCACACCGGGCACGTCACCTGGTCGGACGAGCTCTATCGCCTGGTCGGGGAGCAGCCCGGTCGGTTCGTCCCCACCAGCGAGGCCCTGCTCTCGAAGGTGCACCCCGACGACCGTGACGCGGTGGAGGCAGACCTGCGGCGGACGTTGGAGGAAGGGAGGGCCCACGCCAGGGACTTCCGCCTCGTGCTACCGGACGGCACCGTGCGTTGGGTGCACGGTCGGGGCAGGGTGGCGGCGTACCGGGATGGCGTCCCTGCCGTCCTGTCGGGGACGGCCCAGAACATCACCGAGCGCAAGGAGCTCGAGAACGAGCTGGTGCACCAGGCGTTCCACGACCCGCTCACCAACCTGGCCAACCAGGCCCTTTTCCGGGACCGGGTCCAGCACGCCCTGGCCCGGGTGGCCCGCCAGCCCGACCTGCGCCTGGCCGTGCTCTTCCTCGACCTCGACAACTTCAAGACGGTCAACGACAGCCTGGGTCACACGACCGGCGACGACCTCCTCACGGCCGTGGCCGAGCGGCTGCGGGGCTGCTTGCGGACTACGGACACGGCCGCCCGTCTGGGTGGCGACGAGTTCGCCGTCCTGGTAGAGGACCTGGAGGCGCTGAACGACGCCGTCGACATGGCGAACCGGGTGCTCTCGGCCCTGCAGCAGCCCTTCACGGTGGCCAGGAGGGAGGTCTTCGTCAGCGCCAGCGTCGGCATCGCCTTCGACACGCCCGGCACCCAGAGCGACCAGCTACTCCGCAACGCCGACCTGGCCATGTACACGGCCAAGCGAAGGGGCAAGGCCCGCTACGAGATCTTCCAGCCGGAGATGCACACCGCGGCCATGGACCGGCTCGAGATCGAAGCCGACCTGCGCCGGGCCCTCGATCGGGGCGAGCTCACCCTCCGCTACCAGCCCATCGTCGTCCTGGGCACGGGCAGGATCTCGGGGCTCGAGGCGTTGATCCGGTGGGACCACCCCGAGCGTGGGATGCTCCGGCCCGACCTGTTCGTCCCGCTGGCGGAGGAGACCGGCCTGATCGGCGAGCTGGGCCGCCAGGTCCTGGTCTCGGCGTGCGCCCAGGCCCGCCGATGGCAGCTCGAGCATCCGACCGACCCGCCGCTCCGGGTCAGCGTCAACCTCTCGCCCCGGCAGCTCCTGGACGACGCGCTGGCCGAGCAGATCCCCGGCGCTCTAGGGGCGTCGGGGCTTCCCCCCTCGGCCCTGGTGCTCGAGATCACCGAGAGCGCCATGATGCATGACACCGAGTCGGCCGTGCGCAAGCTCCATGCCCTCAAGGACCTGGGGGTGTGGTTGGCCGTGGACGACTTCGGGACCGGCTACTCGTCGCTCAGCTACCTGCAGCGCTTCCCCATCGACATCTTGAAGATCGACCGATCGTTCGTGTCGGGCATCGAGTCCGACGACGAGAAGCTGTCGTTGGTCCGAGCCATCGTGTCCCTGGCCCAGACGCTGCGCCTCCAGACGGTCGCCGAGGGGGTGGAGACGGCACGCCAGGCCGAGGTCGTGACGCGACTGGGCTGCGACCTGGCCCAGGGGTACCACCTCGCCCCGCCCATGGACGTCGAGGTGCTCGGCGAAGTCCTCCGCCGCGGCTTCATCGCCACCAGCCCGCAGGCGCCGTCCCCCTCGACCTCGTCGACCTGAGCTGACCCAGGCTTCTCGAGGTCGTCGGGCGGCGTGGCAGGCTTCGACCGTGGCCATACATCACTCTTCGTGGTCGTCATGGTCAAGTTTGACGCCGAGGGTGCCGAGAGAAGTGCCATGAACACCACCACACCGGGAAGCCGACACGTGCGCTCCATGGTGGCACTCCTCGAGGCCCAGGCCAGCGAGATCAGGGCCCTGCAAAGGACCGTCCGAAACCTCGAGGGCCGCCTCGAGGTCCTCGTCGAGCTGGACGCCATGGTCGCCGACCAGCTCTGCGCCCCCCTCGCCACCATCGAGCGCGCCCTCGAGGAGCTCCGGGAGCACTGCGTCGAGCCCCGCTGCCGCGAGCTGGTCGACGAGACCGCCCTTCAGCTCCACGCCATGAACGGGGTGATCAGCGAGCTGGTCGAGCCTCAGAAGGTGGGCCCCGTGCCGGTCGAGCGCGCCCGAGTGGTGAGACTGCCCCTCGACGGGCTCGTAGAGCAGGCCCTCAGCGTCGTGGGCCACAGGCTGCCCCGCTCGCAGGTCGAGGTGGAGCTGCCCCCGGGCTACATGGTCACCACCGCCCCCCGCAGGTTCATGGGGATCCTGGTCAACCTGCTCGAGAACGCCGTGGCACACGGAGCCGGGCCCATCGAGTGCCGCGCCGAGACCTGGGAAGGTTGGCTGCGAATCGAGGTGGCCGATCGGGGACCCGGCCTGGCCGGGGCGGACCCCGAGAGCCTGTTCCAGCCCCTTCCGGCCCCCGACGAGGGCGAAGATCCCGAGCCCGGCTCCGGCCTGTACCTGGTGCGGATGCTGGCCCGCTCACTGGGCGGAGAGGCAACCGTCACCGACCGCCTGGGAGGCGGCATGGTGGCCACCGTCGACCTGCCCCAGCGCCGTTCGGGCGAGCAAGCGGCAACGGCCGACAGCCCGCCCGTCGTCCTTCACCGGCAGGGGTGATCCCGCCGGGTCGGCTGCCTGTCGACGGCTAGAGCTAGTCGGACTCGGTGATCGTCACCGACTCGATGAGCACCTGCTCCCGCGGGGTGCCGGCGCCGGGTGACCCCACCGCCTCGATGGCCCGCACGACCTCGAGGCCCTTCACTACCTTGCCGAACAGCGAGTACTGCGGCGGCAACGCGACACCGCTCGGTCCGCTCACGATGAAGAACTGGCTGCCGTTGGTGTTCGGGCCGGCGTTGGCCATGGCCACCGAGCCGAGCTCGTAGCGCCCCGGGCCGGGCAGCTCGTCCTCGAACCGGTAGCCCGGCCCCCCACGACCGCTGCCCTCGGGATCGCCCCCCTGGATCATGAAGCCGGGGATGATTCGGTGGAAGGAGACGCCTTCGTAGAAGTGGTACCGGGCCAGGACCACGAAGTTGTTCACCGTCTTGGGCGCGCCTGAGGCGTCGAGGGCGATGGTCATGGTGCCCTTGCTCGTCGCCATCACGGCCGTGTACCGCCGGCCGGGTCGATGCACATCGGCGGGGGGCCGTCGAAGTGCTGCCGCTTGGGGCTGGAGCCGTCGACCGCCGGGCACTCTGTGGGCATGTGCCGTTCACCCTAGACGCCTTCATGTCGCGATGACCGACCCCCTGTTGGCACGACTTCGCGACATGGACGACGGGGGTAGCGTGGCGGCGTGGCAAGCGACGGGGCGCCGGGTGCGCGGAGGCGGATCGGCATCACGGCCGACCGGCGCTGGAAGGAGCAGGCCGAGCTGTTCCGCAAGCGGGGGGTGGACGTTATCCACGGCCCCACCATGCGCACCCTCGACCTCTCGCTGGACGAGACGCTCCGCCGGGCCACGGCCGAGCTGGTCGAGCGCCCTCCGGACTACCTGGCGGTCAGCACGGGCATGGGCTTTCGCATGTGGCTGGAGGCGGCGGGGACCTGGGGTCTGGCCGAGGATCTGAAGAGGGGCCTGGCCGACGCCCGCATCCTGGCCCGGGGTGCCAAGTCGTCGTCGGCCGTGCGGTCGGCGGGCCTGGACCTGTGGTGGCGGGCCCCGAACGAGACCATGGACGAGGTCGTCGACCGCCTGGTCGACGAGCCGCTGGACGGCTCCCGGGTCGCCGTGCAGCTGTTCGACCCCGGGGGCCACCCCTCTACGGAGCGGCTCCGGGCCGCGGCCGGCGAGCTGGTCGAGCTTCCCGTCTACCGGTGGAACCTCCCCGAGGACGTGACCGCGGCACGGCGGCTCATCGACGCCACCGTGGAGGGAGAGCTGGACGCCGTCACCTTCACCAGCCAGCCCGCCGTCCGCTACCTGTTCCGGATCGCCGAGAGCGCGGGCCGGGCAGACGCCGTAAGGGGGGCCCTGAACGGTCACGTCATGCCGGCCTGCATCGGCCCCGTGTGCGCCGAGGCGGCGAGGGAGGAGGGCATCGAGCGCCCGGTGTGGCCCGAGCCGCCTCGCCTCCCCGCCATGGTGCGTCAGGTCACCGAGCACATAGGGGCAGGCTGACAGCTCGGTTCGCCTCCCCCGAGGCTTCCAACGCCTCGATTGCCGCAAATCCCTATCGGATTAGTCAGGAATCGGCTATGCTGGGCGGGCGAGAAGGAGGCCCCGCCATGAGCCAGACCATCGGCGTCGAGGTGGGCCCCGGGGCCATCAGCCCCGCAGCCCTGGCCGACATCGAGAAGTTCGAGAAGATGCTCGACCTCTACCTGAAAGGGGAGGTCGACGAGGACCGCTTCCGCATCTTCCGTCTGAACAACGGCATCTACGGCCAACGCCAGGGCGGGCACAACCAGATGGTCCGCATCAAGGCGCCCTACGGGTCTCTGCGCCCCGAGCAACTGGAGATGCTGGCCCACGTGGCCGAGACGTACTCGCGGGGCTGGGGGCACATCACCACTCGGCAGAACATCCAGATGCACTTCGTGCAGCTCGAGCGGGTGCCCGAGGTCCTTCGGGACCTGGCCAGCGTAGGCCTCACCACGCGCGAGGCCTGCGGTGACACGGTGCGCAACATCACCGGCTGCCACCTGGCCGGGGCTTGTCCCTTCGAGGTCCTCGACATCAGCCCCTGGGCCGAGGCCGCCTTCCGCCACTTCCT
>JALYHE010000112.1 GCA_030776705.1 Actinomycetota bacterium
CCCGGCTGGCCTACCTGAGGGACCCAGACGGGGTCACCATCGAGCTGCGGGCGCCGCCGGGCGGATCGCTCAGCCCATGAGGGCGGGGAACCTCTCCAGGTACGTCGATAAGGCGGCCAGCACACCGGGCCCGTCGAGGCCGAACTCCTCCAGGCGGTAGCGGTGTACGCCGTGGCGGTGCTGGGGGTTCTCCTCGACCCATCGCCTCATGGCCCCCTCCGCGGCCCCGCCCAGCGGCCGCCCGAGCCGGTCGTAGACCTGGCCCACGGCAGCGATGGGGTCGGCGACGAGGGTGTCGTAGGAGACGTCGACGAAGTGGTCGGGGCCGGCTGCGTCCCGCGCCGCCAGGGCCTTGGCCATGATCGTCGAGCAGCGCTCCAGCGCCTGGCGGCCCAGGGCGGCGGGGTCGAGGTGGTCCCGGTACGGGGAGCGCACGGCCCGCACCAGGCTGGCGTAGGAGGGCACCGCCTCCAGCACGTGGCGGTGACAGTGCACCACCACGGCGTCGGGGAGGGTGGCCAGAAGGGCGGGCAGGTGAGCGAGGTGGCTGGGCGACTTGAGCGCCCACGGGGCGGCGGGGCCGTCGTCCGCTCCGGCCAGCACCCGCAGCTGGAGGGCGTAGTAGCCGTACTCCCGCTCCAGGCTGGCCTCGTGCAGCCAGCTGGAGTAGTCCTGGGCGTCGAACATGTCGTCGAAGTGGTGGCTGGCGAAGGCGTTCTGGAAGAGGGCGTCGCACTCCTCGGGCCCGTCGGGCGTGGCCGGGTGGATGGCCCGGAAGGCCGGGGTCATCTCGTACAGCTTCTCGAGCCACGACCGGGCCTGGCCCACGAGGGCGGGCTCCGAGAAGGGGCCGTCGGCCGCGGCCGGCACCGGGTGGAGGGCCTGCCACAGCCGGAGCACCCGGTGAGCCGGGTCCTGGGCCAGCAGGTTGTGCAGCACCGTCGTACCGGTCCGGGGGAGGCCGGTGACCACCACCGCCGCTCGCAGCGGGGCCTCGGCCGCGGCCGGGTGCCGCCGGAGGTGGGCCTGGAGGTAGAGCCGGTTGAGCAGGTGCCGCAGGAACACCTTGGGCAGCACCCGCCAGCCCAGGTCGTTGAGCTGCCCGGTGGAACGGCACGACTCCAGCAGGAGGTCGGCGGCGGCGAGGAACGACAGGTCGCCCCAGTCGTCGGTGCCGGCCGTGGCCTCTGCCTCGGCCATCAACGACGGCACGGAGACGCCCTCGCCTCCCATCCCCACCCCGGTCACCGTAGACGGCCCACCTCAGGAGCCCGGCGTGGCCGCTGAGACCCTGGCCCCGTCCCTGGACGTGGCCTGCGAGAGGTGGGCGGACCGCCCCGCCATCACCTTCGGCGACGAGACCATCACCTATTCACGGCTAGGGGAGCGGCTGCGTGCCCTGGCCGCCGCATACCACCGGCTGGGGATCGGCCCCGGCGACCGGGTCCTCTGCCAGCTGCCCGACCGCCCCGAGCACGTCATGGCCATGCACGCGGCGTGGGCGAACGGGGCCATCCACGTCGGCGGCGACCACGACCTCACCGCCCAGGAGCTGTCCTGGCTGGTGGGCTGGACCGGCGCCGCCGCCCTGCTGTTCCAGCCCCGGGCCGACGGGCCCGACCCCCTGGCCCCCGTCCGGGCCGTCCGGGAGGCCCATCCCGAGACCCGGCTCCTCCTGCAGGGGGCCACCGTCGACGGCGGCGGCGTCCATGCCCTGGGCGAGCTCCTGGAGCCGGCCGGAGCGCTCCCCACCCGGGCGCCGCCCCTGCTGGGTCCCGACGACACGGGCCTGCTGCTGCTCACCTCGGGCACCACCGGCAAGCCCAAGGGCGTCATGGAGACGCTGCCCCACTGCTGGGCCAAGATGCAGTTCTTCGCCGACGCCTTCAGGCCGGGGCCCGACGACGTCCACCTCCTCTACCTCCCGATGGCCCACGTGTTCGGGCTCCGGCTCAGCCTGCTGGCACTGCTGAGCGGCGGCCGACTGGTCCTCCTCGACCGCTTCTCTCCCGAGGCCGCCCTTCGGCTGGTGGGCGAGGAGGGCGTCACCGTCCTGCCCGGGATGCCCACCCACTTCCGGCTCCTCCTCGACCGCCTGGACCGGGCCCGCCACGACGTGGGAAGCCTGCGATGGGCGGTCTCCGCCGCCACGTCCATGCCCAGGCCCCTGGCCGAGGCGATCTACTCCGAGCTGGGCGCCGAGATCCTCTACGTCTACGGCTGCAGCGAGGGCTTCACCACCGAGACCATCGACCGGGACGACATCCTCTGCGGCTCCGTGGGCAGCACCGTGTTCCGGGGTCCCCCCGGCGCCCCCCCCGACGGGCGCGTCGCCGTCATGGACCCCGAGACGGGCGACCTCCTGGCTCCGGGCCAGGTCGGCGAGATCGTCTTCGGGGCGGCCCACCCGGTCAGGTACTGGCGGGCCCCAGAGGTGGCCACCGACGGCTGGTACCACACCGGCGACCTGGGTCGCGTCGACGAGGACGGGCGGGTCTTCGTGCTGGGCCGCCTCAAGGAGCTCGTGAACCGGGCCGGCCTCAAGGTCGCCCCCAGCGAGGTCGAGGCCGCCATCGTCCGCCACGCCGGGGTGGCCGACGCCGCCGTCATCGCCACCCCCGACCCCGTGCTCAGCGAGGCCACGTGCGCCTGCGTGGTCCCAACGGACGGGGAGCCGCCCGGCCTGGCCGACCTCCGGGCCTTCCTGGCTCCCACCCTGGCCCGCCACAAGCTCCCCGACGAGCTGTGCGTGGTTCAGCGCATCCCCCGCACGAGAGTCGGCAAGGTCGACCGGGCCGCGCTGGCCAAGCAGGTGCTCGACGGCGACTTGCCGAGGGAGCGGCTGCGGCCCCGATGAGCTGCCCGACCCGCGCCTCCTAGCCCCTGGTGCAGGGCGGCTCCGCGGTCCGGTAGGTGTTCCTCGACCACACGTTGGCGTCGCAGCCGGGGTTGAAGTCGTGCAGGTCGAAGACCCGGTTGAAGCCGGTGCGGTTTGCGATGATGCGGTTGTTGGTGGCGGGCACGATCACGCCCCTGGGAGTCCGGAAGCCCACCCCGATCCCGTCGGCGCCGTTGTGGAAGGAGCGGTTGTTCTCCACCAGGTTGCGGTTGGAGAAGACCCGGATGCCGTCACCCTTGCGGTGGGCGGCTCGATGGTGCCCGTTGTGCTCCACCGTGTTGCCCACCACCACGTTGTCGTCGGAGGTCCGGAACAGCGAGATGCCGTCCAGGGCGCTCCCTCGCACGTAGTTTTCCGCCACCGTGTTGAACTGGACGCCCGGCTCGAGTCGGATGCCGTCGTTGTCACACGGCCCGTGAGGTGTACGGCAGATGTTGTTGGCCAGCACCTGGTTGCGGCGGATGACGTTCCCCTCGGCGGGACCCGTCACCTGGCGGGGGTGGTCCGAGTCGACCCTCTCGAAGACCCCGATGCCGCTGTAGGGGCCGTTGTGGAGGGCGGTGTTGCCCTCGACCAGGTTGTTCGAGGACGAGAGGATGGCGATGCCGTCGCCGTACTGCGTCCCAGGTGCCGACGGGGTGCTCCCCGACTTGCCGATGTTGTCCTTGGCGGTGACACGCAGGACCCGGTTGTCAGACCCGCCCTCGATGACCACGCCACCGTCGAAGTGGCGGACCGTGCCGTTGCGAACCTCGACGTTCCTCCTCTGCGACACGAGGACCCCGGCCCCGTCGCCGGGCTTCCCGGTGCCGAAGATCTGATGCCCGTTCAGGTCGAGGGTGACATTGTCGTTCCCGATGATGACGCCGTTGTTCGGGCACGGCCCCACGTTGCTGTCCAGGACCGTGCTCACAAGGATGACCTGCCCGCACCGCACGTGCTCGGCCGAGGCCGGCGTAGCTGCGAAGGCCATGCTCGCCACCAGCGCCACCGCGCCCACGCACACCTTCACGGCCATGACCAACTTCTTCGACGGCGACATCACCACTCCCCCCGGGTAGCTGATGGGCCCTTCTAACACGTCGCGTGACCGCCCGGCGATAGCTGTTCTGTGCACCTAGGGAGCCTCTGGCACTGACTTCCAGGACGGCCAGACC
>JALYHE010000113.1 GCA_030776705.1 Actinomycetota bacterium
GCCCGGGCCCGCTCCTCGAGCAGGTAGCGCTCCAGCGCGGCCACGTCCTGGCGGAGCTGGTCCCGGGCCGCCTCCAGGCGGCCCAGGTCGGCCCACACCTGGGCGTGCGCCTCCTGGGCCAGGCGCCGGGCCTGCTCCTCGGCCTCGGCGATGATCACCTGCGCCTGGCCGTGGGCCGCCTCGATGGTACGGGCGGCCTGGTCACGGGCTTCCTCGACGGCCAGGTCGGCGGTGCGCTGGGCCAGCACGAGGGTGCGGCGGAGCGCCTCGTCGCCCTCCCCCGCCTCGGCCGCCTGCCGCTCGGCCCGGGCCGCTCGGTCGTTGGCGTCGCGGAGGCGCTGCTGGAGGATCTCCACTCCAGCCGCCATCCGCTCGAGGAACTGGTCCACGTCGTCCTGGTTGTAGCCCCGCAGCCGCTCGCGGAACTCCACGGTCCGAATCGTCTCCGGCGAGACATCCATGGGCCGTGATCGTATCGCCGGCAGGGCCGATGTCACGGGATGGGCTCAGGTGCAGAGGATCGGGAGCAGGAGCAGCTGGATGACCAGGAAGACGATGATCGGCGACAGGTCGAAGCCCATGCCGCCGATGCCCACGGGCGGCAGCAACCGGCGCAGGGGCCCGAGCACCGGCTCGGTGACCTTGTACAGCACCGAGAAGACCGACGCCAGGGTGGAGCCGGGGGTGATGGGGAACCAGCTGAGGAGGATGCGCGCCACCAGGACGTAGACGTAGAGCTGGACGGCGGTGCAGAGGATCTGCATCTGGAGGCTCTCGGGCCGTCAGCTGTCGTAGAGACCGCGCTCTTGAAGGCGGCGCCTCTCCTCGGCCGACACCTCGACGTTCGACGGCGTCACCAGGAAGACCTGCTCGGCCACCTTCTCCATGGACCCGGCCAGGGCGTAGGTGACGCCGCTGCAGAAGTCGATCATCCGGCGGGACAGCTCACGGTCGGCACCCTGGAGGTTGACGATCACCGGCTGGCTGGCCCGGAGCAGGTCACCGATCTCCTGGGCGTCGGGGAAACGCGACGGCGCCACCACGTGCACCTTGGCGCCCTGGCTCGGGCTGATGGGACGAACGACTCCGGAGGTGCGCGGTACGACCGACACCGGAGGCGCCTGCTGGGCCTGTGGCCGTGGCTCGGGCGGCGCCTCCCGGGGAAGGGTCCGGATGGAGCCCTGGGACGCCGGCTGGGGCTGGGCCGGTACCTCGGGCTGGGGCTCGGGTGCCGGGTAGGAGCGCACGGGGCCTTGGGCTTGTACGGGCTGAGGCTCCTCGTAGTGCTCGTAGTCGTCGTACTCCTCGTCGACAAGGCCGAGGTAGACCATCGCTCGCCGGAACATGCCAGCCATCACAAGCCTCCTTGCCTGAACGAGCCTATCGTCGCAGGTCACCGGGGCCGGGTCGTGGACCGAAGAGGGCGGTTCCCACCCGCACCATGGTCGAGCCCTCCTGCACCGCCACCTCGAGGTCGGCGGACATGCCCATGGAGACCTCGGCCAGGCCGAGGCGCCGGGCGAGGGTGGCCAGGCGACGGAAGTCCGGGCGCGGATCGCCTCGAGGGCCCACGCACATGAGGCCCCGCACGTCCAGGCCGAGGTCCTGCAGCCCCTGCACCAGTCCCGGCGTCTCCTCCCAGGAGCATCCGTTGCGGTGTGGCGCGCCGGTGACGTTCACCTGCACCAGCACGGCGGCGCCCCCGGCGTGGCGGTCGATCTCGACGCCCTCGGCCAGGCGGTCCACTCCCTGCCACACCGAGACCCAGGGAGCAAGCCGCCGAACCTTGTTCCGCTGCACGGCGCCGAGATAGTGCCAACGCGGCGCGGTGGCGAAGGGCAGGTTCGGCCCGCCGACCCGGCTGGCCCTGGTCTGGAGGACACCGGCGTAGTTCTCCCCGAAGTCGCGCACCCCCGCCTCGTAGCCAGCCTGGACGGCGTCGTGGCCGAAGCCCTTGGTGACGGCCACCACGGTGATCGAGCGCCAGTCACCGCCGGCGCGGGCGATTCGGTCCCGCACGCCGGCCAGGCGCTCGGCTACTCCCTCCACACCACCATGGCCTGGCGCTGCGCGTCCCCCCGGGCCCGGTGCGAGAAGTACCGGGCCCGGCGGTGTCCGTCGAGGGCACAGGCCGTGCACGCCCCTTCGTCGTGCACCAGCTCCGCTCCTGCCCTCCCGAGGGCGGAGCGCACCGCGGCGGGCAGGTCGAGGGCCGGCGCGCCGCTGGCGGTGACGCCTCGCACCGAGTCCCCGAGGCGGGCTGCCACCCGGTCCAGGTCGCCGGCTCCGAACGGGTAGCACTCTGGGTGGATGCACGGGCCCAGGGCGGCCACCACCCTGGTCGCCCCCAGCGAGCGCATCACCGACACGGTCCCCTCCAGGACGCCCGCGCCGAGCCCCGCCCAACCGGCGTGGACGGCGCCCAGCACCCCCTCGGGGCTGCCCAGCGCCACCGGGGCACAGTCGGCGGTGAAGACGGCCAGGGCCAGTCCCGTCCGGGTGGTGACCAGGGCGTCTCCCTCCTCCCCCTGCACCCCGGGCGGGGCGTCCACCACCACCACCCGGGCGCCGTGGACCTGCCGCAGCCACGAGACGGGCCCGTGCGTGACCGCCTCCCACGCCTCCTTCGACCCTTGCCGGGCCACGCCCAGGTCACCGTCGGCCCGCCCGGTCCAGCGCACCCGGACCCCCGGCCCGAGGGCGGCGCCGGGGCTGCTCCCGGCCCTACTTGAGGAAGGACGGGACGTCGAACTCCTCGTCGCTGAAGTCCAGCTCTTCCTCGTCGCCCACCGCCAGGGCGTCGCGGTCGGGGGTGAGGCCCAGCTCCCGGTGGGCCCACTCCTCCCGGTCGATCTCACGCTCGTCTTCCCACCGCTCGAATCCGGCGGCGATGACGGTCACGCGCACCTCGTCGCCCATGGCGTCGTCGATGACGCTGCCGAAGATGATGTTGGCGTCCGGGTGGGAGACGCCGTGGATGATCTCGGCTGCCTCGTTGACCTCGAACAGCCCGAGGTCGCTCCCCCCGGCGATGTTGAGCAGGATGCCCCGAGCCCCCTCGATGGAGGCCTCCAGCAGGGGGCTGGTGATGGCACCCCGGGCCGCGTTGACGGCCCGCCCGTCCCCGGAGGACGTGCCGATGCCCATGATGGCGGTCCCGGCGCCGCTCATGATCATCTTCACGTCGGCGAAGTCGGTGTTGATGAGGCCGGGAGTGGTGATGAGGTCGGTGATCCCCTGGACGCCCTGGAGCAGCACCTCGTCGGCCATCTTGAAGGCGTTGACCATGGAGGTCTTGTCGTTCGACACCGTGAGCAGGCGGTCGTTGGGGATGACGATCAGGGTGTCGACCTTCTCCTTCAGCCGCTGGATCCCCGAGTCGGCCTGGACCGCCCGGCGCCGCCCCTCGAACGTGAACGGCCGGGTGACCACGCCGATGGTGAGCGCGCCCAGCGACCGGGCTATCTCGGCCACCACCGGTGCGCCGCCCGTGCCCGTGCCGCCGCCCTTGCCGGCGGTGATGAAGACCATGTCGGAGCCCTTGAGCACCTCTTCGATCTCGTCGCGGTGCTCCTCGGCCGCCTGTCGGCCCACCTCGGGGTCACTCCCCGCCCCGAGGCCCCGGGTCAGCTGGCGGCCGATGTCGAGCTTGACGTCGGCGTCGCTCATGAGGAGGGCCTGGGCGTCGGTGTTCACGGCGATGAACTCCACGCCCTTGAGCCCGGCGTCGATCATGCGGTTGACGGCGTTGACGCCGCCGCCCCCCATGCCGACCACCTTGATGACTGCGATGTAGTTCTGCTGCGCTCCGGCCATGGGTCTCTCAGGAACCTCCCCCTTGATGGCAAAGGGCACTCGGCCTGTCCCCGCCACCGATCTGCCGCCCTCGGGGTGAGCCGAGGAGCCCGCCACACCGCGACCCCCGACTTCTCACTCCGGCCTCCGCCTTCGAACCGTGTCTTGCCTCGACCTCTACCTGAGGGTTAGGCTCCTGGTAGGTTTCGGTCGGCCCTCCCTCTCCGGTCGAACCTTAGCCACAACGTCAACGCCGGGTCAAGGCCGGCGTTGCTGGCGCGCGCACGTCGAGGACCCGAAGGCCGGCCGGATTCACCTTCTGCAGCACTGTGCTGGCCGAGGTCAGCTTCTCGTCCAGCGATTCGGGCGGGCCGAGGCGGACCTCCCCGCCCGGCAGGCCCAGGCGCAGAACCACCTCTCCCCGCACCACCGCCACCTCGGCCACCCGCCGGCGTAGCGGCGGGGTCAGGGCC
>JALYHE010000114.1 GCA_030776705.1 Actinomycetota bacterium
CGGCACGGGCTGCGGGTGGCCTCGAGCCGGGGCGCCAACGGCGTCGACGGCGTGGTGTCCACTGCCCTGGGCCTGGCCGCGGCCTGGCCCGGGTCGTCGGCGGCGCTGGTGGGGGACCTGGCCTTCCTCTACGACGTCAACGGCCTCCTGGCCCCGCCCGGGGAGCTCGACGTGGACTGCACCCTGGTGGTGGCGGACAACGACGGCGGCGGCATCTTCTCCTTCCTGCCCCAGGCATCGGAGCTGGCCCCCGAGCGCTTCGAGAGGCTGCTGGGCACCCCGCATGGGCTGGACCTGTGCGCCGTGGCCAGAGCCCACGGCGCCGACGCGTGGGAGGCCAAGACCCTGGTCGAGGTGGCCGAGGCGGTGGGGACGGCCGAGAGGGGAGCCGGGGTGCGGGTGGTGGTGGCCCGCACCGACCGGGCGTCCAACGTGTCCGTTCACGAAGAGCTGCACCGGGCCGTGGCCGAGGCCGTCTCCGGCTCGACCTGAGCCGGGGCGTCTTAGGGGCGGACGACGGCGGCCAGGAGGGCCTGGAGCTTGAGCTGGGTCTCGGCCAGCTCTGACTCGGGGTCGGAGTCGGCCACCACGCCCACGCCTGCCAGGAGGCGGGCGCTGTTCCCCGACACCTGGGCCGAGCGGATGCCGACTGCCCACTCGCCGTCGCCCCTGGCGTCGGTCCAGCCCACGGGCCCGGCGTAGCGGCCGCGGTCCATGCCCTCGAGGGACGCGATGCACGACAGCGCCTCCTCGGTGGGCGTGCCCGCCACCGCCGGCGTGGGGTGAAGGGCGGCGGCCAGGTCCCAGGCCGAGGGGCCGTCGCCGGCCAGGTGCCCGGTGAGGGTGGTGCCCAGGTGGCAGACGTTGCGCAGGGGCACGATGGCGGGCTCGTCGGGGACGTCCAGTCCCTCGCAGTAGGGGCCCAGGGCGGCGGCCACGGCGTCGACCACGAGGCGGTGCTCGTGGCGGTCCTTCTCGGAGCCCAGGAGCCCGGCGGCCAGCTGGTGGTCCACGGCCGGGTCGCCGCTGCGGGGGATGGTGCCGGCCATGGGCTGGGAACGCACCTGGCGGCCGAGGCGGGAGACGAGCAGCTCGGGGCTGGCCCCCACGAACCCGTCCACCGAGAACAGCATGCAGGAGGGGTACAGGGCCCGGAGCCGGGTCAGCACGTGGGAGGGGAGGATGGGCCGGTTGGCCTCCACCCCCACCTCCCGGGCCAGCACCACCTTCCGGAGCCGGCCGGCGCGGATGGCCTCCACGGCCGAGACCACGGTGGCGCACCATTCGTCGTGGTGGCGGGCGGCGGCCAGCAAGAAGCGGTCGCCAGGTCGTGTGTCTCGAGTAGGTACCGCCTCGAATCCGGGAGTTGTGTGCTCGAGAGTCGACCGCGGGCCGAAGGCGTCGCCCTCGGGCCCGATGGTGGTCGACCACGCCGTGCCGTCGGCGGCCCGGCCCAGCACGGTGTGGGGCACGACCAGGGTGGCGGCCGGGTCGGGGCTGAAGGGAAGGGCGCCCACGGCGACGGGGCCACAGCCGGGCAGGCCCACCTCGTCGTCGGCGTGGATGGCCGCCAGCGCCGAGGCCATCTCGGCCGTCGTGACCCGCAGGGCCACCCCCCGCCCGGCCAACCCGGCTCCGCCGCGCTCGAACAGGACGCCCTCGTCCCCGGCGAAGGCCACCAGGTCGACGTCGGCGCCGTCGAGAGGCACGGTGCGAGCGGTGAGCCCGCCGGCCACCTCCAGCGCCGTCACGTGCCGCCTCTGGTGGCGGTCAGCAGCTGGGCGATGCCGAGGCTGAGCGGCCGGCGCTCGACGTCTGGGAAGCCGGCCGCCCGCAGCAGCTCGAGCAGCTCGGCCGGCGACGGCAGGTAGGCGACCGAACGCCGGAGGTAGTTGTAGGCCGACCCGTCGGAGAGGAGGGCGCCGAGGCGGGGCATCACCTCGTTGAAGTAGAGGGCGTGGCCCCGGCGCAGGAGCCGGTTGTCGGGCTGGGCCACCTCCAGCAGGGCGAGGCGGCCCCCGGGCCGAATCACCCGGGCCAGCTCGGCCAGGAAGGCCAGGAGGTCGGCCACGTTGCGGAGGGCGAAGCCGCACGTGGCCCCTTCCACCGATCGGCCGGGCAGGGGCAGGCGCAGGGCGTCGGCCTGCACGAGCGGGGCGGTGGTCCGGGCGTGGGCCAGCATCCCCCACGAGAGGTCCACGCCCACCGGCGCATAGCCGGCGGTTTGGAGCTCCCGGCACAGGTCGCCGGTGCCGGCGGCCACGTCCACGACCAGGGAGCCGGCGGGAAGGCCGAGCGAGCGCACGGTGGCCCGGCGCCAGCCGACGTCCATCCGCAGTGTCATCACCCGGTTGACCAAGTCGTAGCGGGGGGCGATGGCGTCGAACATGTGCCTCACTGCCCGCACCTTGGCCTCCCCCTGCGGGAGGGGCTCGCCGGCGGCCGTCACGCCGTCCTCAGGGAGCGAGGGCGGCCCCGCAGCGCGTGCACCGCGGGTAGGCCCGGGAGGTCGGGCGCAGGCAGGAGGGGCAGCGGGGGACCTCGACCTGCCCGGCCCGGAGCCGCCCGACCGCCGACCACAGCATCCCCCCGACCGCCACGGCGAAGAGCACCTCGAGGGTGTCGCGGACCAGCGCGTCGCTCACTTGAACCAGATGCTCTGGTACTCGCGGCTCTGAGGGTGCAGCAGCAGGGCCAGGAGGGCTATCTCGAACATCAGGCTGAGCAAGTTGGCGGTCAACGGGGCGCCGAACGACAGGAAAAAGAAGAGCCGCAGGGCCAAGGGCAGGACGGCCACGGCCACGCCCAGCCAGTACCCCCACCTCTTCTCGTTGGCGATCCCGAAGCCGGCGGCCACCCCCGCCCCTGCGATGGCCAGTGACAGGAGGGAGAACACCCCTGAGCGACCGAGCACGAAGAGGAGCGAGAAGGCGGCGTCGATGTAGAGCAGGAAGACGGCGATGTAGAGCGTCTGGGGCTGGCTCTGGTTTATGAAGCGGCGGGGCTCGTACATCCGGGCCCTAGGCTACGGGAATGGCCGTGCCCGAGCCGGTCGCCGAACACCACCATCGCAACGTGCAGGGCGGAGCGGCGCGGGCCGCGGTGTTCGGCATCAGCGACGGGCTGGTGTCCAACGTGGGCCTGGTCCTGGGGATGGCGGGGTCGGGCGCCACGCCCAGCTTCGTGCGGCTGGCGGGCCTGGTCAGCCTGGTCAGTGGCGCCTTCTCGATGGCCGCCGGCGAGTACCTGTCGATGCGGGCCCAGACCGAGCTGCTGGAGCACGAGCTCGAGCTGGAACGCAAGGAGATCCGCCGCAACCCCAAGCTCGAGCGCCAGGAGCTGGCAGCCATCTACTCCAGCCGCGGCGTCGACCCGGAGCTGGCCGAGGACCTGGCCACCGAGATGATGCGCGACCCCGAGACGGCGCTCGAGACCCACGCCCGCGAGGAGCTCGGGATCGACCCGGGCCAGCTTGGATCGCCGGTGGGGGCAGCGGTCTGGTCGTTCTTCTCCTTCGCCGTGGGTGCTCTGATGCCTCTCCTGCCCTGGTTCGTGGCGACCGGCGCCGCGGCCACGGGGGCGTCGGTGGTGGTGGGTGCGGCCGCCGCGGTGTTCATAGGCATGGCCCTGGGCCGTCTCACCAGCCGGCCTCCACTCCGTCCCGCCCTGCGCCAGGTCCTGGTGGCGGGCGCGGCCGCGGGCGTGGGCTATGCGCTGGGCTCCCTGATAGGTGGCAGCACGGCCGTGTAAGCCCGGTCCACGTGGTGGACGGTGAAGTCGAGGGCCCGGTAGAGGTCCACCGCCGGCCGGTTCGAGGCGTCGACGTAGAGCATGGCCGTGTCCAGGCCCTGACGGGCCAGCCGGTCCAGCCCGGCCAGGACCAGGTCCCGGCCCAGCCCATGGCCCTGGAAGTCGGGGTCGACGGCGACCACGTACAGCTCTCCCAGCGGTGGTCGGGCGTCGGGGTGGACCTTGGTCCAGCAGAACCCGGCCAGTCGGCCCTCCCGCTCGTGGAGGAGGAAGCCGGTTGGGTCGAACCAGGGCTCCTGCTGGAGCCGCTGCAGCCCGTCCAGCGTCCACCCTCCCTGGTCGGGATGGCCGGCGAAGGCCCGGTTGTTCACGGCCAGCCACTGGTGCTCGTCCCGCCCCACGGCGAAGGGCCGGGTCGGGAGGCTGGGCCGCTCGTCCGGGGGTAGCGGCCGCCGCATCTGGTACAGGTCCCGACCGGGGCTGAGCCCGGCCGCGGCGGCCAGGCGGTCGTGGTCGGCGGTGGCGTCGTGGACCCAGATCTGGACCGGCCCTCCGCCCTCTCCGCGCACCGCCTCGACGGCGGCCGTCATCAAGGCGTCCCACACCACCCGCTCGGCGGCCCAGTCGGGGTGGACCACCAGCTCGACGGCCCAGCCGGAGCCTTCGCGGCGCAGGTGGGTGAGTCCCACGGGGTCGGCGTGGGCCGGCGTCCAGGCCACCAGGCCCGGATGGCTGGCCTCCGACGTCTCAGCCGGCTCGGTGGCTCCTCCGAGAAGCCGGTGACCGTCGGCGCGGTGGGCGGCCTCCAGGAGGTTGGAGACGGCGTGGCGGTCACCGGGCCCCGCCTGGGGCTTGACCTCGACCTGGGCCACGGGCTCAAGGTAGTGCTCGACATGGCCAAGCCCCGGACGCCCAAGGGCCGAGCGCGGGAGACGGCGGCCAGGCTGGCGGCCGAGTACCCGGGGAAGGCCCCCGAGCTGTGCGCCCTGCGCCACGAGGACCCCTTCCAGCTCCTGGTGGCCACCATCCTGTCGGCCCAGACCACCGACGAGCGGGTCAACCAGGTGACCCCGGTCCTCTTCGCCCGCTACCCGACAGCCGCGGACTTGGCCGTCGCCGACCCCGCCGAGGTGGAGGAGCTGATCCGCCCCACCGGGTTCTTCCGGTCCAAGGCCCGCAGCCTGGTGGGCATGGCCAAGGCTCTCGACGAGCGCTACGACGGCCGGGTGCCGCCCGCCCTGGAGGACCTGGTCACCCTGCCCGGGGTGGGCCGCAAGACCGGCAACGTGGTGCGCAGCGTGGCCTTCGGGCTGCCCGGCCTCCCCGTCGACACCCACGTCGGGCGCCTCAGCCGCCGCCTGGGCCTCACCGGGGAGGACGACCCGGACAAGGTGGAGGCCGAGCTCAACGCCATGGTCCCGGCGCCCGAGCGAGGCGACCTCAGCCTCCGCCTGATCCTCCACGGCCGCCGGGTGTGCCTCTCCCGCCGGCCCCGCTGCGAGCTGTGCGTGCTGAACGACTTCTGTCCCTCGTCGGCCGTCCCCGTCCGATGAGCCCTAACACTTCCCTCATGACGAGCTTTCGGCGTCCTCACGGCCGGCGCCGACCATGGTGCTTGCACTGCCGGAGCAATCTCGAAGATGCCGAGGAGGAGCATCATGATCAAGAGGAACTTCGCCGTCCTCCTGGTGACCGGCCTGGTCCTGGGCGGCGGGGCCTTGGCCCTGGCCCAGGGCCAGCCCGACCGGCCGTCCCCGGAGCAGGGGGGCCCCGGCCGCGAGCAGTTCGGGAAGGGAGGGCACGGGGCCGGCTTCATCGGGCGGGCCGTGCACGGGGACCTGGTCGTGCGAGGCGAGGACGGCAAGTTCGAGAACGTGTCGTTCGACAAGGGCACGGTCCACGCCGACAGCGACGGGTCCAAGGTCGTTATCGACCGCCCCGACGGCAAGCAGGTGACCCTCGAGCTCACCCCCGAGACCCGCTACCGGGGTGTGGCCGGTGCCGCCCAGCTCCGCGAGGGCAGGCCGGCCATGGTGGCCTCGCGGGACGGCAAGGCCCTGATGGTGGCCCAGCGAATGGGCCAGCGGGACGGGCCCGAAGAAGGCCCCGGGGCCGGGAACAAGAACGGCCCGCCCGCGGTTCCTAAGAACTGAGGAGCGGGTTCCCGCCACCGCTCCGAGAGCGGTCCCCGCCGCTCGGCCGACGGCGCCCTAACTGGCGCCGTCGGTCTTTATTCGGGTCCCGGCTGGAAGAACCTTCCATCCTCAAGCCATCCAGCCAGGCCATCCGCGGCACCTCAGGCCGGCCGCTCCCAGCCCGCCACCCGCTCCAGGCTCCGCCGGGCGCTGGTGAGGGCCCGCTCGGCCTGGTACAGCTCGGTGGCCACGTCGTCCCGCTTGGCGGCGGCGTAGCCGTCGGCGATGGCGGTCACTCGCCGGCAGAGCTCCTCCAGCGTGCTCGACAGCGAGGCCAGCTCGGCCGCTGACGACGACCCGGGCGACCCGGGCGCTGCGGGCGAGTCGGACGAGGGCACCACCCGATCATGGCCGGCCGGGGGGGTCGCTGCAGGGGGCCACAGTACGATCGGGCGGTCCATGCTCAAGCGACTCGACATCCGCCAGCGCCCGGCCGAGGAGTGGCGAGCAGACCTTCCCCGGCCCGCAGCGGCCGCGGAGCCGCCCTCTGCCGCCGTGCAGGCCATCCTGGCCGTGGTCCGGGCCCGCGGGGACGCCGCCGTGCGGGAGTACACCGAGCACTTCGACGGGGCCCGGCTCGACGACCTGGCCGTGCCCCGCCACGAGCTGGAAGCCGCCCTCGACGCCGTCCCCGACGAGCTGCGGCGGGCCCTCGAGGTGGCGCACGAGAGGATCCTGTCCTTCCACCGTCACCAGGTGAGGGAGGACCGCCGGCTCGAGGACGGCGGCGTCACGGTGCGACAGCTCCGCTGCCCCGTCCAGCGCGCCGGCCTCTACGTGCCGGGCGGGCGGGCCCGGTACCCCTCCACGGTGCTGATGACGGCGGTGCCGGCCCGGGTGGCGGGCGTGCCCGAGGTGGTGCTGTGCGTCCCCCCCGACAGCGAGGGCTCGGTGGGCACCGCCACCCTGGCTGCCGCCGCACTGGCCGGCGTGGACGAGGTCTACCGCGTCGGCGGGGCCCAGGCCGTGGCCGCCATGGCCTACGGGACCGAGACCATCCGGGCCGTGGACGTGATCGCCGGGCCCGGCAACGTGTACGTGTCGGTGGCCAAGCGCCAGGTTGCCGCCGAGGGCACGGTCGGTGTGCCGGCCGCCTTCGCCGGGCCCTCCGAGGTGGTGGTGGTGGCCGACGACACCACGCCGGTGGACTACGCCGCCGTGGACGTGGTGGTGCAGGCCGAGCACGGGCCCGACGGGCTGGCCTGGCTGGTCACCTGGTCGGAGGCGGTGGCCAACGCCGTGTCCGAGGCCGTCCTGGGGCTGCTGGCCGGGTCCCAGCGGCGGGAGGACATCGAGGCCACGCTGGGGCAGGGCGGCTACGCGGTGGTGGTGGACGGCCCCGAGCAGGCCATGGAGGTGGTCAACGCCATTGCACCCGAGCACCTGGAGCTCATGACCTCGGACCCCGAGTCGCTGGTGCCCATGGTGCGCAACGCCGGCGCCGTGTTCGTGGGGCCCAGCGCCCCGGCCAGCATCGGGGACTACGTGGCGGGGCCCAGCCACGTGCTGCCCACCTTCGGGTCGGCTCGCTTCGCGGGGGCCCTCGGAGTGGACGACTTCCAGAAGACGGTCCACGTGGTGTCGGTGGACGAGGACGGCCTGGCCAACCTGGCGCCCCACGTGGCGGTGCTGGCCGAGGCCGAGGGGCTCGACGCCCACGCCGAGTCGGTGCGCAGGCGATGGGCGCCCTGATCCCGCCCAGCGACGACCAGGGCCTGGGCGAGGGGTACCACTCACCGCAGGTGGACGTCGCCGTGCGGCTCAACACCAACGAGTCGCCCTACCCGCCGCCTCGTCCCTTCGTGCACGCCCTGGCCGAGGAGCTGGCCACCGTCGCCTTCCACCGCTACCCCGAGCGGTCGGCCCGGGGGCTGCGGGAGGCCCTGGCCGGTCTGCACGGCGTGGCACCGGAGCAGGTCTTCGTGGCCAACGGGTCCAACGAGGTCCTCCAGACCGTGCTGTTGACCTTCGGAGGCCCCGGCCGGCAGGCCGCGGTGTTCGAGCCCACCTACGCCCTCCACTCGCACCTCAGCCACCTCACCCGCACCGGCCTGTGGGTAGGGGAGCGCGGCCCCGACTTCGCCCTCGACGTGGGCGAGGTGAAGCGGGCCGCGGGCGAGGCCCAGCCGTCCCTGACCTTCCTGTGCTCGCCCAACAACCCCACCGGGGGCGCGGAGACCAGGGCCGTGGTGGAGGAGGTGCTCGACCTGGGTCCTGGCCTGGTGGTCGTGGACGAGGCCTACGGGCAGTTCGCGCCGTGGTCGGCGCTGGAGCTGGCCGGCGACGACGTGGGCCTGCTCGTGGTGCGCACGTACTCCAAGACCTGGTCGCTGGCCGCCCTCCGCCTCGGGTACCTGGTGGGCCCGGCATCGGTGGTGGCGGAGCTGGAGCGGCGGGCCCTGCCCTACCACCTGGACGCCGTCAAGCAGGCCGCGGGACGCCTGGCCGTGCGCTTCACGGCCGAGATGGAGGCACGCGTGAGCGCGGTCAAGGACGAGCGTGAGCGCCTGGTGGCGGCTCTGGCCCGGCTCCCGGTGGAGACGTGGCCGTCCGACGCCAACTTCGTGCTGTTCCGCCCCGTCGGCCGCCCCGGCAGGGAGGTCTGGTCGGGCTTGGTGGAGCGCTCCGTGCTGGTCCGCGACGTCGGCGCTTGGTCCCGCCTAGACGGGTGCCTGCGGGTCACGGTGGGAACGCCCGGGGAGAACGACGCCTTCCTCCAGGCCCTGGGCGAGGTGCTGGCGTGAGCCCGGGCCCCCGCTTCGTCGAGCGGAGCCGCACCACCAGGGAGACGTCGGTGCGGGTCTCGCTGGACGTGGACGGCTCGGGGCGGTCGTCGTCGGACACCGGGCTGCCCTTCCTCGACCACATGCTGGCCCAGCTCGGGCGCCACGCCGGCTTCGACCTGGAGGTGACAGCCACCGGGGACATCGAGGTGGACGCCCACCACACCGTCGAGGACACGGGCATCCTCCTGGGCGAGGCACTGCGCCAGGCGTTGGGCGACAAGGTCGGGGTCCGGCGCTTCGCGTCCGTCAGCGTCCCTCTCGACGAGGCCCTGGTCGACGTGGCCCTCGACCTGTCGGGGCGGCCCTTCCTGCACTACGAGGTGGACACACCGGACGAGGCGCTGCCTCTCGGGTCGCCGCCCTTCGACCCGCAGCTGGCCGAGGAGTTCTGGCGGGCCTTCGTCACCGCCGCCGCCCTGACGCTGCACCTCCGCCTGCGCAGCGGTAAGAACGCCCACCACATCCTGGAGGCCTCGTTCAAGGGCGTGGCCCGAGCCCTTCGCGACGCCGTGCGGCTGGAGGGCGACGGCGCCGTGCCGTCCACCAAGGGCGTGTTGTGAGGCGGGAGCACCGGGGATGATCGCCGTCCTCGACTACGGGATCGGGAACCTGCGCTCGGCCCAGAAGGCCCTGGAGAAGGTGGGCGCCGACGCCGTCCTCGTCACCGACCCGGCCGAGGCCCGGGGCGCCGGGGGCGTGGTGCTGCCCGGCGTCGGCTCCTTCGGGCCCTGCATGGAGGCGCTGCGGGGGTCGGGCCTGGACGCGGTGGCACTCGATGCCATAGCCACCGGGACGCCGTTCCTCGGCATCTGCGTGGGCCTGCAGATGCTGTACCGCTGGTCCGAGGAGAGCCCGGAGGTGGCCGGCCTGGGCGTCCTGGAGGGGGCGGTGCGCCGCCTTCCCGGCAGCGTCAAGCGGCCCCAGATGCAGTGGAACGTGCTGGAGGCCACGGGCCGGCCGAGCGCCCTGCTCGACGGCCTGGGCCACCC
>JALYHE010000115.1 GCA_030776705.1 Actinomycetota bacterium
GGCCCGTCCCGGGCCCCTGCGCGACCGCCTGGTCGACGTCGGGCGACGACTCGACCAGGCCGTCGACGAGTGCTGGCGCATCGCCCGCCAGGGCGACGCGCTCGACGGAGCGGTGTCACAGCTCGACGCCGACTCCGTGAGGCTGGAGCTGGAGCAGGTGAGGGCCGAGAGAGCCGCCGCCGACGAACGGTCCCGGGACTCCCTGGACCGGGCCGAGGAGGCGGTGCAGGCCCAGCTGGCCTCCATCGAGCGCCTGGAGCGGGTGGCCGGTGAGGCCCGCAACCGCCTCCGGGTGCTCACCGCCCAGCTCGACGAGGCGGTGGCCCAGGCCGTCGAGCTCTCCGTGTCGTCGGCCGACACCAGCCAGCTCAGCCCCCTCTCGGCCGACGTGAACTCGGTGGTCGCCGAGCTCGAGTCCGTGCGGGAGGCGCTGGAGGAGACCGGCGCCCCGAGGACGGGGCCGACCGCCTAGCCTCAGGCCCATGATCAGGCTGCTGCGACGGATGGGCCGTTACATCACCGCCGCCCTGAGCGGGCGGTTCAACGAGCTGGCCGATCCCAAGGTCCAGCTGGAGCAGGCCATAGCCGAGGCCCAGGAGCAACATCGCCGGCTCACCGAGCAAGCAGCCAACGTAGTGGCCAACCAGAAGCAGACGGAGATGCGGCTCAACCGGGCCATGGACGAGCTGGCCCGGGTGAACGGCTCTGCCCGCCAGGCCGTCACCATGGCCGACGAGGCCACCAAGCGGGGCGACACGGCCAAGGCCGCCGAGTACACCCGGGCAGCCGAGGCCTTCGCCAACCGCCTCGTCAGCCTCGAGAAGGAGGTCGAGTCGCTGAAGGCGCTGAGCCTCCAGGCGGCCCAGGCCTCCGACCAGGCCAAGGCGGCCGTGACCCAGAACTCCACGGTCCTGCAGAAGAAGCTCAACGAGCGCCAGAAGCTGCTGTCCCAGCTCGACCAGGCCAAGATGCAGGAGCAGATGAACACGGCCATGGCCACGCTCTCGGAGAGCGTGGGCCAGGACGTCCCCACCCTCGAGGAGGTGCGGGACAAGATCGAGCAGCGCTACGCCCGGGCCGTGGGGCGCAGCGAGCTTCAGGGAGAGACGGTCGAGAGCCACATGCTCGAGGTGGAGCAGGCCCAGGCCGACGCCGAGGCGCAAGCCCGCCTGGAGCAGATCCGCTCCCAGCTCGGGATCGGTCCCGCCACGGGAGAGACCACCACCGGCACCTCTTGAGGCACCTCCCCCGGGTTCTGGCAGTGCAGGGCCCGGGCCCGGGCTAGGCGAGGACCACGAGGTCGTCGCGGTGAACGACCTCGTGGGGCAGGTCGGGCGGCAGATCGGCGGTGCGCTTGCCGGCCCACTCCTTCACCCGCCCCGCCGGGTGGCGAACCAGGCCCTTGGCCACCACCCGCCCGGAGGCGTCGGCGATTTCGACGGCGTCCTCGGCCTCGAACGATCCCTCCACAGCCACGACGCCGGCGGGGAGCAGGGACCTGTTCCGCTCCACGAGCGCGGCCCGGGCCCCGTCGTCGACCACGACCGTGCCCGACGCGCCCACGGCGAAGGCGATCCACAGCTTGCGGGCGGGCAGGCGCCGGTCGTGGGGCCGCACCACTGTGCCCACGCCCGGCTCTGCCGCCACCGCCCCGGCCAGAACGTCGGGCCGGCTGGCCGCGGCGATGACCACCCTCACCCCGGACCACGCCGCCATCTTGGCTGCGGCCAGCTTGGAGGCCATCCCCCCGCTGCCCCGGAGGGTCCCTGCCCCGCCCGCTGCCCTCTCCATCTCCTGGTCGACGGTGACGATCTCCTCCACCAGCGAGGCGTCCTGCACGAGGCGCGGGTCGCCGGTGAGGAGGCCGGGGGCGTCGGTGAGCAGGACCAGCACGTCCGCCCCCACGAGGTGCGCCACCAGCCCTGCCAGCCGGTCGTTGTCGCCGAAGCGGATCTCGTCGTCGGCGACGGCGTCGTTCTCGTTAACCACCGGCACCACGCCGAGCTGGAGCAGGCGGGTGATGGTCTGGCGGGCATGGAGGTACTGCTTGCGGTGCACGAAGTCCAGGGGGGCGAGGAGAACCTGTCCGGCCACCAGCCCGTGAGTGGCCAGCGTGTCGTCGTAGACGCGCATCAGGCGGCTCTGGCCCACGGCCGAGAGGGCCTGGAGGGTGGCCAGGTCCGACGGCCGGCCCGCCGACAGGCCCACCGGGGACATGCCCAGGGCGGGCTGGCCGGCGGCTATGGCGCCCGAGGAGACGACCACCACGGCGTGCGACGCCCTCCGCAGGTCGGCCACCTCGGCGCACAGCTTGCGTACTGCGGCCTGGTCGACGGCTCCGTGGTCGTCGGTGATCGAGGACGTCCCGATCTTGGCCACGACGATCACGGCTGGTCCTCGGCCTCGTACTCGAAGGTGAGGCGACCGACGCGCACCACGTCACCGGAGCGGGCGCCGGCCCGGGCCAGGGCCCGGTCCACGCCCAGGCGCTTGAGCCGGTGCTGCACGTGGGCGAGGGCCTCGGCGTTGGTCAGGTCGCTGACCGCCACGGCTCGCTCGGCGGCGCGGCCACGGACCACGAAGCCGCCGTCCGGCCCCCGCGCCACCACCACCCCCTCGGCCTCCGGGCGGTGCACCACGAAGCCCACCCTGGCCGGCTGCTGCCTGCGCGCCTCCTCGACCACGTCCGCCACCCGCCCGAGGAGGGGCCGCAGGCCCTCGCCGGTGACGGCCGAGACCCGCGGCCCGTCCCAGGAGTGGGCGGCGACGTCGGCCTTGGTGCCCACCACGATGCGCGGTCGCTCCAGCAGGGCGGGCTGGTAGCGGCCCAGTTCCAGGAGGAGGACCTCCTCCTGGCGATCAGGGCTCAGCTCGTGGGCCAGGTCCACCAGAACGAGCAGGGCCCTGGCCCGCTCCAGGTGGCGGAGGAAGCGGTGCCCGAGCCCACGACCTTCGCTGGCGCCCTCGATCAGACCGGGGACGTCGGCGACCACCAGCTCGTGCTCCTCGAAGCGCACCACGCCCAGGTGCGGCTCCAGCGTGGTGAAGGGGTAGTCGGCGATCTTGGGCCTGGCGGCCGAGATGCGGGAGATCAGCGTGCTCTTGCCGGCGTTGGGGAGGCCCACCAGGGCCACGTCGGCCATGAGCTTCAGCTCGAGGTCGAGCCAGCGCTCCTCCCCGACCTCGCCCTGCTCGGCGAAGGAGGGGGCCCTCCGGCGGTTGGAGAGGAAGCTGGCGTTGCCCCGCCCGCCCCGGCCCCCCTGGGCCGCCAACCAGCGCCCGCCGGGATCGGCCAGGTCGGCTACGGCGCCGCCCTCCCTGTCCTTGACCACGGTCCCCACCGGCACCTTCACCACGGCGTCTTCACCCCTGGCGCCGCGGCGGCGCTTCCCCTGCCCGTGCCCGCCCGAAGCGGCCCGCCGGTGGGGGTGGTCCCGAAAGCCGAGCAGGGAGACCACGGCGGGGTCGGCCACCAGCCACACGTCGCCCCCCTTGCCCCCGTCGCCACCGTCGGGCCCCCCCTTGGGGACGTGGGCCTCTCTCCGGAAGGACACGGCCCCGGCACCGCCGTCACCGGCCTTCACATGGATCTGGGCCTCGTCCACGAACCCCGGCACGAGGCCGAGGATAGGGATTCAGAGGCGAGCGGACGGAAGCTCGGCCCTATTCGGCGCCGGCGCCCACCCCGGCCGGCGATGCCAGCACGTCGACCAGCTTGCGGCCCTTCCGGGAGCCGAACTTCACCGTGCCATCGGCGGTGGCGAACAGTGTGTCGTCGCCGCCCCGGCCCACGTTGGCGCCGGGATGGAACCGAGTCCCCCGTTGGCGCACCAGGACGGCTCCGGCCCTCACCGCCGTGCCGTCGAACACCTTCACCCCCAGGCGCTGGGCGGCCGAGTCCCGCCCGTTCCTGGTGGAGCCGCCCCCTTTGGTCTTCGACATCGCTTCGCTCCTCTACGGCCTGGTGATGCTGGTGACCTCGATGGTGGTGTAGCGCTGCCGGTGGCCCCACCGGCGGCGGGTGCGGGCCTTGGGCCGGTAGGTGAAGCCACGGACCTTGGGGCCCTTGGCCTCTCCCACCACCCGTGCCGTCACCCGGGCACCGGCCAGGTCCGCCCCGGTGACCACGTGGTCGCCGTCGACTAGCAGCACCGGCTGGAAACCGACCTCGTCGCCGTTGGCGACCAGGCGCTCGACGGCGACCCGCTCGCCCTCGGCTACCCGTAGCTGCTTGCCGCCTGTGGCTATCACCGCGTACACGAGCCGACCATTCTAGACGCTGCTGACGAAATGCCGAATCGGCCGATCGACCGTCGCATCGTGCCTTGTCACAGCGTCAGCGATCGGCCGATTCGGAACCGCCCAGTGGTTTCTTCAGCAGCGTCTAGAGGAGGGTCTCGTCGAAGACGATGCCGCGGCCGCTGCAGCTGGGGC
>JALYHE010000116.1 GCA_030776705.1 Actinomycetota bacterium
CAGCCCGCTCCAGCACACCGGGCGCCAGGTGGTGCACCACCACGCCCGCCGACCGGGCCCGGTCGAGGAGGTCCGGGGGCGCATCCGGGCCGGCGAACAAGGCCTGGACGGCGGTGCCGGCGCCCAGGGCCTCGGCCACGAGCTTGGTCCCCTCAACCACGAAGGCCCGCTCCTCCTGGCGGGCCCGGCGCCGGCCCAGCAGGCGGCGGAGCCGCTGGACGTCGGGGCTCCGGTAGCCGAGCCCCGGGGCGCTCAGGGCCGCCTCGTGGCCTCCCGGGCCACTTCCACCAGCCCGGCGAAGGCGGCGGGCTCGCGCACGGCCAGGTCGGCCAGGATCTTGCGGTCCACCTCGACCTCCGCCTGGTGGAGGCCGGCCATGAACTGGCTGTAGCTCATCCCGTGCTGGCGAGCGGCGGCGTTGATGCGCTGGATCCAGAGGCGGCGCAGCTCTCCCTTCCTGGACCGCCGGTCGCGGTAGGCGTACTGGAGCGAGTGCATGACCTGCTCGTTGGCGGCCCGGAAGGTCCGGCTCTTGTTGCCGTAGTAGCCCCGGGCCTGGTCGAGGACGGCCCTCCTGCGCTTCTTGCCGTGCGGCGAACCCTTGACCCTGGCCATGGGTCAGCCCCCGAGCAGGCGCTTGACCTGCTTGGCGTCGGAGCCGGTGACCTCGGCCGGGCGGGCCAGCCGGCGGGTCCGCACCGACGACTTCTTCTCGAGGAGGTGTGACCGGAACGCCCGGCGGCGGCGGATCTTGCCTGTCCCGGTGACCTTGAACCGCTTGGCCGCCCCCCGGTCGGTCTTCATCTTGGGCATGACCCCTCCGTCACTCTCCTGTGCCGTTTCGGCCGGCGGCCCGCTTGTCCGGGGCCAGGATCATCACCATGTTGCGGCCGTCGACCTTGGGCGCCGCCTCCACCTTGGCGATGGGCCCGACCGCCTCGGCCACCCGGTCCAGGATCTGCAGACCCCGCTCCTGGTGGCTCAGCTCCCGTCCTCGAAACATGATCGTGACCTTCACCTTGTGGCCCTGGCCCAGGAACTTCTGCACCTGGCGGGTCTTGGTGTCGAAGTCCCCGGGTCCGATCTTGGGCCGGTACTTCATCTCCTTGATGCTGACGTTGCTGCTCTTGCGCCTCGACTCCTTGGCCCGCTGCGCCGCATCGAACTTGTACTTCCCGTAGTCCATGATCCGGCACACCGGCGGGTTGGCCATGGGTGCCACCTCGACGAGGTCCAGGTCGGCGTCCCGTGCGATCTGCAGCGCCTCGGGCACCGGCTTGATGCCCAGCTGGGTGCCGTCGGCGTCCACGAGACGCACTTCACGGGCCCGGATGCGGTCGTTGATCCTGGGCTCGTTGTCACTGGTTGCGGAGATGCGACGTGCCTCCTTGCTCAGCTCCTGCGGGCTCGGTCCCCCGACGAGAAAAGCGGGCGTCGGAAGCAACGCCCGCCTCGGCGGCCATTCGACCCGGCGCACCATCGCTTCGGTGGCCGGGTGGGGAGGCCCGAGCACCCCCGCTTCCGTCCGTCCAGCTGGCCTAGGGTACCAGCGTGAGCACGATCTGGACACCGGGCGGAGAGCGCCCGGTGGGCGAGCCGGGGCCCGGCGGCCAGGGCCCGGCGCCGCAGCCCGAGGGCCAGGAGGAGGTGAGCGAGGCCGAGCTCCAGGCCAAGATGGAGGAGCTGCGCCAGCAGCTCGCCGACGCCCCGGCCGAGCTGGTGGTGGCCAACCACTGCTTCGGGTTGTTCGAGCTGGCCGCCCTGCACCTGTCGCTCCAGCCCCCCCGGCTGCCCCAGGCCCGCCTGGCCATCGACGCCCTGGCCGCCCTGCTCGAGGGTCTGGCCGGCCGACTGGGCTCGGAGGAGCGCCAGTTGCAGGAGGGGCTGGCCAGCCTGCGGCTGGCGTACGTTCAGATCCACGGAGCTCAAGAGGGCGAGCCGGCCGCCGGCCCGGGACCCGAGGCCGGCCCGGAGCCCGAGCCTGGTGAGCCGGCCGCCGGCCCGGGACCCGAGCCCGGCCCCTCCGCCTCCGCCGGCCCGGGACC
>JALYHE010000117.1 GCA_030776705.1 Actinomycetota bacterium
ACCACCGCCACCACGGCGGCGGCCAGGACCAGCCATACGAAGCTCTGCCCCATGGCCACGAGCTCCGCCCGGCGGCGGGCCACCCCGATCAGGATGGTCCCGGCGCCGAGGACGGCGGCGACCAAGCCGAGCAGGACCGCGCTCTGCCCCACGACGGCGTTCATCGGTCCTCGGCCTGGTCCTTGCCAACGTAGCGGTCCACCCGCTCCGGGTTCTTGGCCCGGTACTCCGAGGTGTGCTTCACCATGATGCGGTCGCTGGCGTAGCGGTCGCCGTCCCAACGGCCCTCGAGCACCACGGGGACGTCGGGCTGGAACAGCTCGGGGGGATCGCCCTGGTGGGCCACCTCCACGGTGCGCCCGGCCGGCCCCCGCACCTGGAACTCCACCCCGCTGCCCGACGGTCGCACCGTGCCGGGGACGACCGTGCCCTCCAGGCGGAAGCGCCGGTCACCCAGCCGCTCCTTCTCGGCGGCGGCCTCGTCGGCCGTCTTGAAGTAGACGGTGGCCTCCCCGAGGCCCTGCAGTAGCAGGAAGGCGAGAGCGGCGGCGATGACCGCTCCCCCGACCCAGAGGCGGCGGCGCCCGGCGGCGCGCCTGGCCGCTTCGGTCAGGGCCACCGCCGCTCCCCCGAGGGTCGGGCCAGGGCCCGGCCCCGGAGGACGACCCGCACGGCGTACAGCCCCAAGGTGGCGACGGTGACGGCGTAGCCGGCCAGCACGTAGCTCATGGGACCGCCACGGGGTCGGCCTCGGCCCGGCGCTCCTCCAGGGCCCGCTCCAGGCCCCGGTCGCGGGCCTGGTCCTCGAGCGCCTCCACCCTGTACCGCTGGACGAGGAGCCATGCGTAGACCAGGCTCATGGCGACGAAGCCGAGCAGCATGACGGCGGTGTAGGACCCGTCCAGGTCCGACTGCGGTCTCAGCTGGGCGAGGGAGCGTCCCTGGTGCAGGGTGCGCCACCACTCCACGGAGAAGTGGACGATGGGCACGTCGACCACGGCCACCAGGGCGGCCACGGCGGACCGCTTGGCCCTGGTGTGCAGGTCGGCGTGGACGCCCCGCAGGGCCAGGTAGCCGAGGAAGAGGGCGAGCAGCAGCGCCGTGCTGGTGAGACGGGCGTCCCAGGTCCACCACACTCCCCAGGTGGGACGGCCCCAGATCGACCCGGTGGCCAGCGTCAGCGCCGTGAAGACCACGCCGACCTCGGCCGACGCCCCGGCCAGGCGGTCCCAGGAGCGACGCCTGGTCCGCGGCCACAGGTACAGCGCGCTGGCCACCGCTGTGACGCCGAAGGCCACGTAGGCGGCCCACGCCAGCGGAGGGTGTATGGCAATCAGCCGGGCGTACTCGTCCTGCTCCCTCGTGGGCGGCAGGCTCAGCCCCAGGGCGACGGTGCTGCCCAGGGCCACCAGGGCGGCGACCCCGAGCACGAAGGTGGCCTGGCCACGGGCGGCCGGGGCGCTCATCCCGGCTCCTCCGTCAGGGCCCCGAAGCCGACCACCCCGAAGGTGACGTACACCACGGCGAAGACCCCGAGCAGCTGGAGCCAGCGCCAGCCGTCATCGGCCCCGATGCCCAGCGCCGCCTCCCAGGCCCGGGTGGCGCCGAGCAGCACGGGGGCCAGCACGGGCAGCAGGAGGAGGGGAAGCAGCGTCTCCCTCACCCGCAGCCCCGCCGCCAGCGCCCCGTACACGGTGCCGGCCGCGGCCAGCCCCACGGTGGCCACCGCGGCCGTGACCACCATGAGCACGGCGCCGCCGAGGTCGACGCCGTACAGGACCACCACGCCCACCGTGAGCAGGACCTCCAGCACGGCCAGCTGGACGGAGACGGCGGCGGCCTTGCCCACGAAGACGCCGGCGGGGTCGAGGCCTAGCAGGCGAAGCCCGTCCCGGCCGCCGTCGGCGGACTCGACGGCGAAGCTGCGCTGGACGGCGAGGAGGGCGGAGAACAGCACCGCCACCCAGAACAGCCCCGCCGAGGCTCGGGCCAGGATGCCGCGGTCGGGGTCGAGGGCGAAGCCGAACAGCATCAGGACCAGGACGGCGAAGGGCGCCACCTGGTTGGTGGCCACCCGGGAGCGGGCCTCGATGCGCAGGTCCTTGCCGGCCACCAGCAGGGCGTCACGCCACATGGACGCTCTCCCTGGCCGAGGCCTGCACCCGTCCCCCCGCCAGGGTGACGACCCGGCCGGCCAGGCCGAGGGCCTGGTCGCCCTCGTGCGAGGCGTAGACCACGGTTGCCCCCGCGGCCACGGCGTCACGGACCAGGTGGTCGACGAGCTGGCGGCCGTCGGAGTCCAGGCCGGCGTGGGGCTCGTCCAGCAGCCACAGGGAAGGCCGGCGCACGGCCACGGCGGCCACCGACACCCTGCGCCGCTGCCCGGCCGAGAGGCGGCCCACGGGTACGTCCTGCAGCCGGCTGCCCAGGCCGACCCTCTCCAGCGCGACGGTCGCACCGGCACCGTCGCCGCCACCGGCCCGGGCCGCGAAGCGGACGTTCTCCGCCGCCGTGAGGTCGTCGTAGAGGAAGCCGTCGTGACCGAGAAGGCCCACCCGGCGGCGTACGGAGCGCCGGTCCCGGCGCAAGTCGTGCCCGAGCACCGACGCCTCGCCCGACGCCACCGGCACCAGGCCGGCGCAGGCCCGCAGCAGGCTGGTCTTGCCTGCCCCGTTGGCGCCCCGGAGGAGCACGACCTCTCCCTCGGCCACGTCCAGGTCGACGCCGGCCAGGACGGGGAAGCGCCCGAGGAGGGCGACGACCGAGCGGAACCGGACAGCAAGGGCCATGTAGTGGCCACAATGCTATGGCGTGCGCGCCGGGCGCCACCTTGCGCGACAACGGCCTGGCGCGAGGGGCCGGTACCTTGAGGTGGTGGACATCCGCCGCGGCGTGGGCTGGTTGGGACGCACCCTCATCGCCGCCGGCACCCTCATCCTCCTCTTCGTCGCCTACCAGCTCTGGGGCACCGGCCTGGCCGAGGCCCGCAGCCAGGACCGGCTCACCAAGCAGTTCGGCCGAGCCTTGTCCGCCCCTCCACCGGCACCTCGCCCGGACACTCCGGCACCACCACCGCCCCCGGAGGGCGAGGCCATATCCCTCATCAAGATCCCGAGGATCGGGGTGGAGAAGGCGGTGGTGGAGGGCGTCGGCCTACCGGAGCTCAAGAAGGGCCCGGGCCACTTCCCCCACACCCCCATGCCGGGACAGCCCGGCAACGCCGCCGTGGCCGGGCACCGCACCACCTACGGCGCCCCCTTCTTCCGCCTGGACGAGGTCAAGAGCGGCGACCAGATCCTGGTCACGACCCGCCAGGGTCGCTTCCGCTACGAGGTGACCGAGAACAAGGTGGTGGGGCCCGACGAGACGTCGGTGCTCCAGGCCACGCCCGACAACCGGCTCACCCTCGTCACGTGCAACCCTCGCTTCAGCGCGTCCCAGCGCCTGGTGGTGGTGGCGGCGCTGGCGGGGAACGCCGCCGAGCCGCGGCCCGAGCCGCAGCCCGGCCCGCCGCCCACGCCCAAGGCCCCGGTGCGGGAAGGGATCGGCCTCTCCGGCCGGGACGCCAGCAACGGTCCTGCCGTGGCCTGGGGAGCCGCCGCCGCACTGGTCGCCTTCCTGGTGTGGCTCTGCGGCCGGCTCTGGCGCCGTTGGCCCGCCTACCTGCTGGGGACGCCGGTGTTCCTGGTCGTGCTCTTCTTCTTCTTCGAGAACTTCAGTCGCCTGCTCCCCGCCAACTACTGAGGCCGAGGCCCCCCGGCGCCGCCGCCGCCTCCCCCTGATTCTGACGCCGGGAAAGGGTGGGAGACTCGAGCCGTGGTGGGGTTCGTGGCCGGCCTGCTGTCGGCCGCCCTTGTAATCAGCGGGATCCTGCTGGTGGCGGCGGGCGTGGTGCACGTGGTGCTGGTCGCCCTCGTCGGGCTCGCGATGGGAGCGCTCAGCCTCCGGGCCGTTCCCGCCCCCGATGCCGACCCCACGGCGACGGGCACGGCTCTCGCCGTCGGCGTCGGGGGCTCCTTCCTGGGCGGCCTGGCCGGATGGTTCGTCTTCGGCAGCGGCGTGCTCCGGTTGCTGGCGTCGGTGGCGGGAGCCGCCTTTCTCGTTTGGCTGGTCCGGCGCCCCGACCGAACCCGCCTCTAACCGCCCTCACGCTGCTGGCGGGCCACCAGCTCCACGTCGGCGTCGACCATGAGGCCCACCAGCTCCTCGAAGCTCACCTCCGGCTTCCAGCCCAGCACCCGCTCGGCCTTGGCCGCGTCACCGGTGAGGACGTCCACCTCGGCCGGTCGCATGAAGGCAGGGTCGATCACCACGTGGTCCTCGTAGCTCAGGCCCACGTGCCCGAAGGCCAGCTCGCAGAGCTCCCTCACCGAGTGGGTCTCGCCGGTGGCCACCACGTAGTCGTCGGCGCGGTCCTGCTGGAGCATCAGCCACATGGCCCTCACGTAGTCGCCGGCGAAGCCCCAGTCCCGGCGGGCGTCGAGGTTCCCGAGGTGGAGGGTGTCGGAGAGCCCGTGGTGGATCCGGGCCACCCCGTTGGCCACCTTGCGGGTGACGAACTCCAGGCCCCGGCGGGGCGACTCGTGGTTGAAGCACATGCCGCTCACGGCGTACAGCCCGTAGGACTCCCGGTAGTTGACGGTGATCCAGTGGCCGTACACCTTGGCCACGCCATAGGGGCTGCGGGGGTGAAAGGGGGTCGTCTCCCGCTGGGGCGTCTCAACCGCCTTGCCGAACATCTCGCTGGAGCTGGCCTGGTAGAAGCGGATCTCCGGGTCGACGATGCGGATGGCGTCGAGCACCCGGGTCACGCCCAGCGCCGTGGTCTCCCCCGTCAGCACCGGCTGGCCCCACGACGTCTGGACGAAGGACTGGGCGGCCAGGTTGTACACCTCGTCAGGACGGTGCTCCCGGAGGAGCTTGATGAGGGAGACCTCGTCGAGCAGGTCGCCGGCGGCCACCGAGATGCGGTCCTGGATGTGGGCGATGCGCTCGAAGTTCACCGTGCTCGACCGGCGGACCATGCCCACCACCTCGTAGCCCTGCTCCAGGAGCAGCTCGGCCAGGTAGGAGCCGTCCTGGCCGGTGATGCCGGTGATGAGGGCCCGCCTGGCCGCCCCTTCCGCCATGGCGCCGGACGCTACCGTGAACCCGAGATGCGGTTCACGATCGTGGCCGTGGCCGCTGGCTTCCTCTTCGGCGTCCTCACCGGCGGGCGCCCCCGCCACCTGGCCGACCGCTCCTTCCGACTCTGGCCCCTCCTGATCGCCGGCCTCGCCTTCCAGTTGGCCAGCGCCGCCCTGGACTCCGCCGCCGGCCTGGTCCTGCTGGTCACCTCCTACCTGCTCCTCCTCGCCTTCGCCGCCGCCAACGTGGCGGTTGTGGGCATGTGGCTGGTGGCCCTGGGAGTGGCGCTGAACCTCATGGTCATAGCCGTGAACGGAGGTATGCCAGTACGGCCTTCGGCGCTGGTGGCGGCCGGCGTCGCCGGTCCCGAAGAGGTCCACGACCTGGGCTTGAAGGGCAAGCGGCACCTGGAGCGGCCCTCGGACCGGCTCACCGCCTTCTCGGACATCATCCCGGTCCCGCTCCTGAGCGAGGTTCTGTCGTTCGGCGACATCGTCCTGAACGTGGGCTTGGCCGACGTGGTCATGAACCTCATGCGCCCTCCCCGGAGGGCGCCCGGCGAGGACCAGTAGCAGGCGGCTTCAGCAGTGCCCCTCGCCGCTCTCGTCTCCTACCGCCTGGGCGGGCCCGACGGCGTCTCGGTCGAGGCCGGCAAGTGGTCCCGTGCCCTCGCCGGCCTGGGGTTCGAAGTGCGCACCGTCGCCGGCGAGGGCCGGGCCGACGTGGTCCTTCCCGGCCTGTGCATGCACGCCCGGGAGCCGGCCGCGGCCCGAGAGGTGTTCAGCGCCCTCGACGACGCCGACCTGGTGGTGGTGGAGAACCTCTGCTCTCTGCCCCTGAACCCCCGGGCGTCGGAGGCGGTGGCGACGGCGCTCAGGGGCCGGCCCGCGGTCATCCACCACCACGACCTGCCCTGGCAGAGGAAGGAGCTGGAGGGACGGCCGCCGCCGCCCGACGACCCGGCCTGGGCCCACGTCACCATCAACGACCTGAGCCGCCACCAGCTCGCCGAGCGGGGGATCGAGGCCGTCACCATCCCCAACTGCTTCGACACCGAGGCGGCGGCGGGCGACCGCGACGGAGCCCGCAGGCGCATGGGCGTCGCCCCTGGCCACCGCCTCCTGCTGCACCCGGTCCGGGCCGTCCCCAGGAAGGACGTCCCCGCCGCGGTGGCGCTGGCCGAGGCGCTGGACGGCACCTACTGGCTCACGGGACCGGCCGAGGAGGGTTACGGGCCCGAGCTGGAGCGGGTCCTCTCGGCGGCCCGGGTCCCCGTGCTCCGAGGCCTGGACGGCCTGTCCGCTGAGGACGCCTACGCCGCCTGCGACGCCGTGGCCCTGACGTCCACGATCGAGGGCTTCGGCAACGCCGTGATCGAGTCCGCCGTCCACCGCCGGCCGCTGGCCCTGCGTCGCTACCCCGTCGCCGTGGAGCTCGAGCGCTTCGGGTTCCGCTGGTTCCCGGCCGACGACGCCGGACCCCTCGGCGCATGGCTGGGCGCGCCCGACGCCGCCCTGCTCGACCACAACCTGGCCGTGGCCCGCCGGCACTTCTCCCTCCGGGACCTGCCCGGCCGCCTGGCCAAGGTCTTCGAGCGGAGGGGTTGGCGCTGGTCGTGAGACCCGACGGCGATCCCGTGCTGGCCCGAAGGGCCCGCCTGGCCCGGGCCGCCGAGGTCGGGCAGCGGGCGGGCTACGGCCTGATCGGCGTGGCCGTGCTCGGCTTCGCCGTCGGACTGGTCGTGGGC
>JALYHE010000118.1 GCA_030776705.1 Actinomycetota bacterium
GGCCGAGCGCACCGTGGCCCGGGCGCTGCAGGCCGGGCGGCCCGACGGCGGCCGCCTTCTCTCTGGTCGGCCACGCCTCCGCCCCCTCCTCTACGCCGGGGCCACGGCCGCGGCCGTGCTCGCCTTCTTCGTGGTGGGCAGCCGCCTCAGCCTCCGGGACGACACCACGGCGCGGGCTCCCTCGACCGGTGCCCGGCCGCCGGGGCCGCCCCAGCTCGTCGAGCCCGAAGGCGGCCCCCCCCCGCCCTCCCCCGAGCCCGACGAAGGGAGCAGGCCCTCTCTCCCGGAGCCGGTGCCGGGAGGGCCGCCGGGGCCGTCGGGCCCCCTGGTCGCCCGCACCGCCAACCTCGAGGTGCAGGTCGACGAGGGCCGCTTCTCGCAAGCGTGGGCGCAGGCCGAAGCGGTGGCGGCCAGGTTCGGCGGCGACGTGGTCACGTCCTCGGCTCAGGAGGTCGAGGACCGCCTGGCACGGGGCAGCCTCAGCCTCCAGGTCCCCGCCGACCGGCTGGACGCCGTGCTCCAGGAGCTGCGGCGCCTCGGGACGCCCAAGCGGCAGACGGCGTCGGCCACCGACGTCTCCGGCCAGCTCGTCGACTACGAGGCCCGCCTGCGAGCGGCCCAGGCCAGCGAGGCCCAGCTGCTCGAGCTGCTCAAGCAGGCCCGGTCGGTGCAGGACAATCTGGCCGTCCGCCCCCGCCTCGACGAGGTCCGCCGGGAGATCGAGACCCTCCAGGCCAGGAGGGCGTCGCTGCAGGGGCGGGTGGCCATGGCCAGCGTGTCGGCTGTGCTGTACGAGCGTGACGCCGGCCCGTCGGACCGGTCCGAGGGCAGGATCGGCCAGGCTCTGCGGCGGGCGGTCGACGCCGCCGGCGCCACGGTGGCCGGGATGGTCGTCGCCGCAGGGTACCTGGGGCCCGTTCTGGTCGTGGCCGCAGGTCTGGCGCTGCTCGTGCGGACCGTGCGCCGCCGGCGTCTGCTCTGAGGGCGTCTACACGCCCTTGGGAAGCCGGGCCGGGTCCCAGCCCAGGTGCTGGACGGCCATGCGGAAGGCGTAGCGGTCGGTCATCCCGCTGACATGGCGGACGGCCGCGCCCAGGGGGTCGTCCGGGGAGGCGTCGCCGTCCACGGCCTCGGGATGGCTGGCGTACCACTCGACCAGGGCTCGCAGAAGCGCGGCGAACCTCTCGGCCTGGGCCAGGGACTCGGGGCGCAGGTAGATGCGCTCGAAGTTGAAGGCCCGGAAGGCGGCCAGCGCCTCGGCCTCGGGCTCACGCATGCCCACCCGGCCCGTGTCGGCGATGGTGGCGAGCACGGCCGACACGAAGGCGTGGAGCTGGGCGGAGCGGGAGGTGCCGACCACGTCGACCACCTCTCCGGGGAGCTCCTCGGCCCTGACCACGCCGGCCTGGACAGCGTCCTCGAAGTCGTGGCAGACGTAGGCGATGCGATCGGCCCAGGCCACGACCTCTCCCTCGGGCGTGGACGCGGGCGGGCGGTTCCACGAGTGGTTGCGGACGGCGTCGAGGGTCTCCTCGCACAGGTTGAGCGGGGACAGCACCACGTCGGCCCCGTATACGGCGTGGTGGTACCCGCCGTCGAGGAAGGGCGAGAAGGCAGGCTCGGCGGCGTGGCCACCGGGGCCGTGGCCGCAGTCGTGGGCGGTGGCCGCGGCGGCGGTGAGGGACACGTTGAGGCCGGCCGGCCGGGCGATCCCCACCGCCACCTGGGCCACCTCGACGGCATGGGTGAGACGGGTGCGGGCGTGGTCGTCGTCGGGGGAGACGAACACCTGGCACTTGCCGGCCAGGCGCCGGAAGGGCCGTGAGTGGTGGATGCGGTCGAGGTCCCGCTCGAAGCAGGTGCGATATGGGTCGGCCTCCTCGGGACGGACCCGGCGGCCGGCCCCGGCTGCACGGGTGGCGCCGGGGGCCAGGAGGCGGTCCTCGGCCTCCTCCCGGTGCCGGCGGGTGAGCAGGCCGTGAGGTAGGGCCCCGACCTCGGCCGCTCGCCCCTCGGTGGCGAAGGCGTAGGTGGTCATCCAGGCCAACGTAGCGAGGGCCAGTGACATCGCGGTCGACCCCTCGTCGTCGATCCCTTTCTGGCCCACCCCCGGGAGCCACACCCCGCCGTGAACTAGAACGGAGGCGTGCTGGCCGCGCTGTCCTACGACCCTCTGGTGCGAATCGGGATCGGACCGCTGTCGATCTCGCCCCACGGCATGGGCATCGCCCTCGGCTTCTTGTTGGGTGCCCGCCTGATGCTGCCCACCGCTCGGGAGAAGGGCATCGACGACGAGGACGTCTACCCACTCCTCACGCTGGCGGCCGTGGGGGCCGTGATCGGCGCCCGGGTCGCCTACGTGGTCAACCACCCGGGAGACTTCGACTCGGTCCTCGACGTCTTCAAGGTGTGGCAGGGAGGGATATCCCTGCTCGGCGGCTTCATCGGCGCCATCGCCTTCGCCATGCCCGGGATGAAGAAGCGGGGCATCTCGTTCTGGAAGCTCATGGACGCCTCCGCGCCCGGGATGGCCCTGGGCGTGGTGGTCGGTCGCGTGGGCGACCTGGTGGTGGGCGACCACCTGGGCAAGCCCACCGAGCTGTTCTTCGGCTACCGGTGCCCGCCCCTGGGCGTGGACACTGCCTCTCCCTGCGATCCGGGGGTCGTCGTGCACCAGACGGCGCTGTACGACCTGCTCCTCACCGGGCTGCTGCTGGGGCTGCTCCTGTGGCTCCGGCGCAAGCCTCGCTATGACGGCTTCTTGATCCTGGTCTTCGCCGCGGCCTACGGCGCCCAGCGCATCTTCGAGGACTTCCTGCGCGAGGACGTGCGGCGCTTCGGGCTCACCGGCAGCCAGATCACCTCGGTGGTCCTGGTGCTGGTGTGCGGCGGCTGGTTGCTGTTCCGTCGACGCACGCCGGCGTGGGGTCGCTGGGACGAGCCGGTGACAGCAGGAGCGCCCGTCGTCAGCGGGTGGGGCGCCGTGGCCCCCCGGCCTACGATGGCCCCTCCGCCCGAACAGCGAGAGGAGTAGGCACGTGGTCGTGCGCATCGGCGTCACCTACACGGCGAAGGAGATCGAGGTCGACCTCGACGACGCCGATGCCGACGAGCTGGTGAAGACCGTCGAAGAGGCCCTCGCCGACGAGAGCAGGGTCCTGTGGCTCACCGACCGGCGGGGCCGGCGCGTGGGCGTGCCTTCCGCCAAGGTCGCCTACGTGGAGATCGGGGGACACGAGGATCGCCGGGTGGGCTTCGGCGTCTCCTAGGGCTGCTGCTCCTCACCGGTGAACGGCCTCCTCGACCGCAAGCTCGTCTTCGTCACGGGCAAGGGCGGGGTGGGCAAGACCACCGTGGCCGCGGCCCTGGCCCTGCTCGGCTCGCAGCTGGGCAAGAAGACGTTGGCCTGCGAGCTCGACGCCAAGGGCAACCTGGCCGAGTTCTTCGAGGCGGGCCGCACCACGTTCAAGCCCCGCCAGGTGCATCCCCGGCTCTTCGCCCTCTCGGTCGACAGCGAGGACTCGCTGAAGGAATACCTGGCCTTGAACCTCCGCCTCCCCAGGCTGACACACATCGGCCCCCTGGCCCGACTGTTCGAGTTCGCGGCCGTCGCCGCACCGGGCGTCAAGGAGATCCTCACGGTGGGGAAGCCCGTCTACGAGGCCCACGAGGGCAACTACGACCTCGTGGTCGTCGACGCCACGGCCACCGGGCACGTGCTGGCCCAGCTAGCGGCTCCCCGGGTGGTCAACGAGCTGGTCCACATGGGGCTGGTGCGCCAGCAGACGACGTGGATGCTCGAGATCCTCTCCGACCCGAGTGAGACGGGCGTCGTCATCGTCACCACGCCCGAGGAGATGCCGGTCAACGAGACGATCGAGCTGGCCGCCCGGGTCGAGCCCGAGACCGGGGTCGACCTGGCCGCCGTGGTGGTCAACAGGGTGCTCCCCGAGCTGTTCGGGCGGAGCGAGGAGGAGGTGTTCGAGCGCCTCCAGGAGCCCTCCCGCGCCGCCGGCGTGTCCGAGGCCGCCGGCGGCGACGTGGGCCCCGTCCTGGCCGCGGCCCGGCTGGCGGTCACCATGCGGCGGACCGGAGCCGAGCACCTCGAGCGCCTGCGCAACGAGCTCGAGCCCGACGTCGGCCTCCTCTACGTGCCCTACGTGTTCTCCCGGTCGCACGGCCTGCGCTCCACCCGCCAGGTGGCGGCGGCCCTGGCCGACGAGCTGGGGTACTGATGAGGTACGGATGAGGCGAGACGCCCTTCCCGGCCAGCCCTCGCTGGAGATGCTCCTGGCGGCCAAGGAGATCGTG
>JALYHE010000119.1 GCA_030776705.1 Actinomycetota bacterium
CCGGGGCCGATGCTGGCCGTCGACGTCCGAGACGATCTCGTCCTCGCCACGGCCCACTCCCACGGGCCGCCGCAGCGAGCCGGAGAGGTAGGAGATGTCGACGGTGTCCGTCGGCCGGGAGGGCACCGGGAAGGGCTCCCCGTCGTGGCCGGCCTCCAGCTCGGCAGGAGCGGCGACCCATGGCCGGCCTCCCCTCGTCCATGTCGAGGGGTCGCGGGTCACCAGGCCCGAGGCCCGGCAGTCGTCGAGGACGCGGGCCAGCTCCAAAGGGCCGACGCCGGCGTCGACGGGGACGGCGGCGGCGCCGGCCTTCTGCACGCCGGCGTAGGAGACGGCGAAGTCCACCCAGGCGGCCCGGTCGAAGAGCAACGCCACGCGGTGGCCGGGGCCGACCTGGCGCCGGGACAGGCCCCACGCCCCGGCGTCGGAGCGACGGTGCCACTCCCCGTATGTGACCGACGTGGCCCCTTCGACGGTGAGGGCGGGCGACTCCGGTTCCTCCGCGGCCCGCTCGGCCAGGAGCCCGGCCAGCACCGGCTTCACCGAGGTCGCCATCCGGGCGGAACGTAGCAGCGGGGTGAAGCCCGCCACCGTCGGCCGCGTCAACTGCGGCCCGCCTATGGTGCGCACGTGCAAGGTCCTTCACATGCGGCCCCAGCCGGTCCCCGCCCCGTCGACCTGGCCGAGCTCTTCCCCGCCTTCGTGTCCACGGCGCTGGCCCCGCTCGGCTCGCACACCACCTCTCCCTTCGCCGAGGAGCGCCGGGCCGTGGCCCGGGCCTGGAAAGACAGGCGGTCGCAGTTCTTCGGCGGGCGCGCCTGCGCACGCGCCGCCCTGGGCAGCCTCGGCTACCCCCCCGCCCCTCTGGGCGTGGGCCCGGGCCGCGAGCCCCTCTGGCCCAACGGCGTGGTCGGCAGCATCTCGCACGGGGGCGCTTGGTGCGGGGCGGTGGCAGCCCGGGCCTCCGAGGCCCGCGGGCTGGGGCTCGACGTGGAGGTGCTGGACCCGGCCGTGAGCCAGGAGGTCGAGCATCTGGTGCACACCGGCGAGGAGCGCCGGGCCCTGCCCAGGTCCTCAGCCGATCGCCACGGGGCCACCACGGTGACGTTCGGCGCCAAGGAGTGCGTCTACAAGTGCCTGTTCCCGCTCACCGGCTGGCGCCTGGACCTCCACGACGTGACCGTGGAGCTGGACCTGGCCGGCTCCTCGTTCCGCGCCCGCCTGGCCGACGACCAGCGCCATGAGGAGCTCGGCGTCCAGCACCTGGACGGCCGTTTCGTGGTCGCCGACGGCCATGTCTTCACGGGCCTCTGCCTGCCCGCCGGTTGACCCGTCAGGGGGTCAGCCGGTCGGGGCCCCGGAACAGGTAGGTCGCCTCTCTCACGTTCTCGATCCCGAGCAGGCTCATGAGGGTGCGGCTCAACCCGATCCCGAAGCCCCCGTGGGGCGGGCAGCCGAACCTGAAGAAGTCCAGGTAGCCCGACATGGCCCGCACGGGCAGGCCCCGCAGCCGGGCCTGGTTCACGAGGCGGTCGTAGCGGTGCTCGCGCTGGGCGCCGCTGGTGATCTCCAGGCCCTTCCACAGCAGGTCGAAGCTGCGCGTGGCCACGGAGTCGTCCTCGCAGCGCATGTGGTAGTAGGGCCGGGCCAGCTCCGGGTAGTCGGTGACGAACACGAACTCGTGGCCGTGCCGGCGGGCCACCACCTCCGACAGCCGCCGCTCCCCTTCGGGGTCCAGGTCGTCGGCGCCGGGGTCCACCGGCCATCCCGAGGCCCGCACCGCCTCTTTGGCCTCGTCCAAGGTGACCCGCGGGAAGGGAAGGTCCGGGACGACGACGGCCTGGCCGAACCAGCGGGCGATCTGGTCGCCGTGCTCCTTGTGGACCGCGGCCAGGGCGTGGCGCAGCAGCACCTCCTCGAAGGCCATGACGTCCTCGTGCGACTCGATCCACGACATCTCGACGTCGACGCTCGTGAACTCGCTGTCGTGGCGGGCCGTCGGCGACGGCTGGGCCCGGAAGGCGGGCCCCACCTCGAAGACCCGCTCGAACCCGCTGGCCATGGCCATCTGCTTGTAGAACTGGGGAGACGGGGCCAGGTAGGCGGGGCGTCCGAAGTGGTCGACGTGGAACAGCTCCGTCCCCGACTTGTTGGGCGTGGGCTTCAGCTTGGGGGAATGGATCTCGACGAAGCCGTGATCCGACCAGACCTCGCGCATGGCCGCTTCCAGGGTCGTCTGCACCTCGAAGACGAGCCGGTTGCGGGGATGGCGGAGGTCGAGGAAGCGCCAGTCCAGCCGCTCCTCGAGGGTGGACCCCTCGCCGATGGGCGGCTCGGCCGTGGCCGGGCCCGCCACCGTGAGCCGGGCGACCAGCACCTGGGGCTGGCCTGCGCCGGGCGCCCTACCCACCTTCCCCACCGCCTCGATGGCCGACTCCCGCCTCAGACCACCGACCTCTTCGGCAAGCTCGCCCCCGGCATCGTGACCGGGCACCAAGGGCACCGTGCCGGTGTGGTCCCGCAGCGTCACCGACCAGCGGTCCCCGTCGACCAGCACGGCGTGGGCCCAGCCGCACAGGCGGACGTCGTCGTCCCCGGTGGTGCCCAGCTCGGCCACGAGGGTCCGCTTCATCCCCTCCCCGCCTCGCTGGCCGCCAGCCGGGCGTCCTCGACAGCGGCGGCCAGCTCCCGCACCGTGGGCCACTCGAACACGGCCGTGACCGGAAGCTCCACGTGGAAGGCGTCCCGGAGCCGGGCCACGACCTGGGCCGCGGCCAGGGAATGGCCACCGAGGTCGAAAAAGTCGGCCTCGACCCCGGCCTCCTCGACGTGGAGCACGTCCCTCCAGATGGACGCCACCGTCTCCTGGACCTCCCCGAGAGGAGCGGCCTCCTCGGCCGGCACCGGCTCGGTGGCGAACCTCTCCCGCAGGACCCGCTTGAGGACCTTCCCTGACTCGTTCCGGGGGAGGCCTTCCACCAGGAAGAGGCGGCGGGGGACCTTGTGCTCGCCCAGACGCCGGCGGACGAACGCCTGCAGGTCCCGAGCGCCGCTCGAGCCACGGGTCACCACGGCAGCGGCCACGTCCTGGCCCAGCACGGGGTGGTCCATCCCGAACACAGCCGCCTCGAGCACGTCGGGGTGCTCGTGCAGGACGTTCTCCACCTCCACCGATGACACGTTCAGGCCTCCGGAGATGATGACGTCCTTGAGCCGGTCGACCAGGTACAGGTAGCCGTCACCGTCCAGGTAGCCCAGGTCCCCGGTCCTGAGCCAGTCGCCCGAGAAGGCGGCGGCCGTGGCGGCAGGGTCCCGGTAGTACTCACGCCGGGGCGCGCCCCTGCGCCGCAGCCAGACCTCCCCGGTAGAGCCCGCCGGCGCGTCCTCGCCGTCCTCACCGACGACTCGTACCTCGGTCTGGCCCACGGGGCGGCCGACCGAGCCCGGCCGGGCCTCGTCGTGGCGCATGAGGCTGCGGGCGCTGCCCGACTCGGTGAGCGCGTAGGCGTTCCAGACCGAGGCGTTGGGGAAGGCGTCCGACAGGCGAGACAGCAGCGCAGGCGGCGCCGGAGCCGACGACAGCGTCACCCGCTCCACCGACGACACGTCGTGTCGCTCCACCGCCCCGGAGGTGAGCAGCATCTGGGCCATGGCCGGGACGAGCTGGAGCCGGGTCACGCCGCGCTCCTCGATCACCGCGCACAGACGGGCAGGGTCGAACAGGGGCAGGACGACCGCAGTGCGCCCCGCTTGCCGCAATGGCAGGCGCAGGCACTCCTGGCCGGCGTTCGTGCCCACTGGGAAGGCGTGGGCCATCACCACCGCGGGCGGCTGGCCGCCGGACGGGTCGGCGGGCAGGTCGTAGAAGACCAGGCTGGCGTGTGAGCAGGCCACGCCCTTGGGCGACCCGGTCGTGCCCGAGGTGTAGATGATCTCGGCCAAGCCCCCGGCTCTGCCCCTGGACGGGAACGGCTCCGCCCTCTGATCCGCCTCGAGCTCCTCGGGCCGGGCCGCCCAGCCGCCCCCAGGCGGCGGGGAGAAGCCCTCGGGGGCGACGACGCCCGACGCCCCGCTGTGGTCCAGGACCTGCTCGAGCTCGGGCCCGGTGAAGCGGCGTCCCAGGGGCACGGCCGCCGCCCCTGCCTTGTGGACGCCCAGGTAGCACACCGCGTAGTCCGTCCACCGGTCGTTGTCGAAGAGGAGGGCTACGCGCTCGCCGGGGCGGATGCCGCGCTCGGCCAGTCCCCGGGCCACGGCGTCGGAGCGCGACTCCCACTCCGCGTAGGACAGGGCCTCGCCTCCGTCGACCACCAGGGGCACCGCGTCAGGGCTCTCGGCCGCCCTGGCCCGTAGGAGGTCGGGGATGCACTCGGCCCGCTCGACGTGCTCCCGCCCGCTGTTGGGCGCACTAGGTGTTGCCGACATGTAGATCTCGGTGGTAGCCAAATCATAAAAAACAAATGTCCGGGACGGGCAGACGATAGCCTGCGGCCGCCGACGGCCCGTCGGGTGACGGCGGCACGGAGACCGGAACCGGAGGAGCACGAGCATCCCTCACGACGGCGACAGCGCTCTGTCCGAGCTCGACGAGGAGGTCCTTCCTCGGGTGAGGACCGAGGTCCCCGGGCCCCGCTCGTCCGAGCTGTGGGCAAGGGACGCCCGCTTCCACGCCAGCAACTCCTCACCGGGGGCCCAGTCCCTCCGGGTCGTGATCCGAGACGCCAGCGGCGCCCTGGTACGTGACGTGGACGACAACGTGTTCGTGGACTTCTCGTCGGGCGTGGTGGTGACCAACCTGGGCCATTCGCCCCGGCCAGTGGTGGACGCCCTCCGGGACGAGGCGGGCCGCCTCCTGCACTTCTTCGACTACGCCACCCCGCCCCGGGTGAGGTTCTTCGAGGCGCTGGCCCGCACCCTGCCCCCCGAGCTGCAGACCTTCCAGATGTACACCACCGGCAGCGAGGCGGTGGAGGCGGCGCTGCGGCTGGCCAAGTCCTACACCGGCCAGTACGAGGTCATCTCCTTCTTCGACGCCTGGCACGGGCGCACCATGGGGTCGATGTCCCTGATGGGCGCCTTCCCCCTCAAGCACGGCTACGGGCCCTTCGCCGTCGGCAGCCACCACTCCCCCAACGCCTACTGCTACCGCTGCCCCGTCGGCCTCACCCGGGAGAGCTGCGAGGTGGCATGCGCCCGGTTCGTCGACCGGGTCTACGAGCAGTCCACGGAGCACCGGCTGGCGGCGGTGATCGTGGAGCCGGTCCAGGGCGTCGGCGGGGTCATCCACCATCCCCCCGAGTTCCTCTCCCACCTGCGGTCCTTCTGCGACCGCACCGGCGCCCTCCTCGTCTTCGACGAGATCCTCACCGGCGTGGGGCGCACCGGTCCCATGTGGGCCTTCGAGGAGTCCGGTGTGGTGCCGGACGTGCTGATCGCCGGCAAGGGGCTGGCCTCCGGCTATCCCATGTCGCTGATCGCGTCCCGCCGTGAGGTCATGGACTCCCCGCCCTTCGGACAGCCCGGGGCCGGGGCCTCGACCTTCGCCAGCGGCAACCTGGCCTGTGCCGCCGGGGCGGCCACCCTCGCAGCCCTGGAGGACGGGACGGTGCTCGAGAACGGCCGGCGGGTCGGGGCCGCCATGCTGGCCGCCCTGCGCGAGGTGGCGGACCGGCACCCCGTGGTGGGCGACGTGCGGGGCCGGGGGATGCTGCTCGCCGTGGAGCTGGTGCGGGACCGGGCCACCAAGGAACGGGTCCCGCCCGGCACGGGCCGGCGCCTCCTCGTGGCGCTGGCCCGCCGGGGAGTGCTGGTGGCGGGAGGGGGGCCCGTGGTCCGCATCACCCCACCGCTGGTGATCAGCGAGGACCTGGCCCTGAAGGGCATCGCCCTGCTCGACGAGGCCCTGGGCGAGATCGAGGAGGAGGGGCTGGTGTCGTGAGCGGCCCCCTCCCCTTCCGGGCCGTGCACCACGTGGGCGTGTCCGTGTCCGACCTGGAGCGCTCCGCTGGCTTCTGGGAGAGGATGCTCGGTCAGGCCCCCCGCGACCGGAGGGTGCTCGAAGGACCGAGGCTGGGCGGCCTGGTTGGGTACCCGGGCATCCGTATCGACTCGTGCTGGTTCGACCTGCCGGGAGGCGTGGCCCTCGAGGTGCTGCAGTACCTGGACCGGTCCGACCCGCCCTACGACCCGGGCACGGCCCATCCCGGCAACGTCCACGTGTGCCTCCTGGTCCAGGACATGGACGCCGCCTTCGACCACGCCGTGGCCAGCGGGGCCAGGCCCGTGGGCGACTCCCCGGTGGAGGTGGGCGCCGGGCCCAGGGCCGGCGCCCC
>JALYHE010000120.1 GCA_030776705.1 Actinomycetota bacterium
GCCCTCGGCTTCGGCGGCCCTGGCCCCGGCCGCGGCTTCGGCGTCGCCGGCTTCCACCTCGAGGGCCCCGAGGTCGGGAAGCACCCGGCGGAGCTGCTGATGGGAGTCGGCGGCGGCCCGGGCGTCGCGGCGGGCCTCGTCGCGGGCCTTGTCCAGCGGGGTGATGCCGAGGAGGCGAAGGACCAGGTCCCGCCGCTCGCCCGGGCGGTGGTTGGAGAAGGCGGCCAGCTGCTTCTGCTCGGCGAAGACCGAGGCCCGGAAGGCGGTGGCGTCCATGCCGAGGATCGAGTGCACGTACTGGCGCACCGGCTGGACGCCCTCGGCCACCTGGGCCCCGTCGGCCTCGGCCTGGGCCCGGACGGTGGCGTTGACGCCTGACAGCGTGCGCCGCACGACGTAGAGGTGGCCGTCGTGCTCGAACTCCACCTCGGTGACGCACTCCCCTCCCACGCCCGCCGTGCGCACATGGTCCTTGGGCGTGCGGGAGTATCCCCAGAGCGCCCACGGCACCGCTTCGATGAGCAGGCTCTTGCCGGCGCCGTTCGGGCCGTAGATCCCGACCAGGCCAGGCGGCAGCTCCAGATCGAGCTCGTCCTCGTAGACGCGGTAGTTGCGCAGGTGGAGGCGGGTGATGCGCACCGCTAGCCCCCCGCCTCCACGGCCCGGGCCAGGTACTCCTGCCCCAGGCGCTCGACGCGGGACCGGTCGTAGCCGGTGAGGTCCTGGTCGGCGAGGTAGCGCTCCCAGCGGGCGGGCATGGAGTCCAGCTCGGGAAGCTCGACGTGGGCCGACGTGTCCGCGAAGCGGGGCTCCAGCTTGAGGTGCAGGGCGGCGGCCCCGGCGTCCCAGACCGCGTCGAGGTCGAGCAGCCGCCACGCCTCGGGGTCCAGCCCTTCTACGTAGAGCCGGGCCACGGCTCCCTCGGGGACGCCGCTCACCCGCTCGAGGACCTGGGCCTCCACCTCGGCCGGGGACAGGCCCAGGGCGGAGACCGTCTCAAGGGTGACCAGCGGCCGCCGGCCCTCCAGGGGCACGTGGCGGCACGAGCCGGTGTCGGTGTCGAGGACCACCACGCCCTTGGGCCGGTCGGGGTCGTCGGCGAAGGAGAAGGAGTCGGTGGAGCCGGCGTACCACACGCCCGGGCGGACCGTGGTGTGGACGTGGAAGTGGCCCAGGAGAACCAGGTCGGAGCGGAGCCGGCCGGCGTCGACCTCGATCTCGTTGACGTCGGCGTAGCGGGGCTCGACCTGGGGGAGCCGCGGGTGGGTGAGCAGGAGGTTGGTCCGGTCCAGGTCGCGTCGGCGGTGGGCCTCGTCGAGGGCCTCCAGGGTGGCGTCCACGGTGAGCATCTGGGGGACGGCGTGCACGACCAGCCCGGCCACCTCGAAGCGCTCGTAGGACAGGCGGTGGGCCCAGCGCATCTCGGGGAAGGCGGAAGCCAGGGCCGTGTAGGGGCTGCCCGTGCCGGGCAGCCGGGGCGTGTCGTGGTTGCCGGTGATGGCCACGAGGGGGACGCCGTGATCCCTGACCCGCTGGAGACCCCGCTGGGCCACGCAGAACGAGCGGTAGGTGGGACGGGGGTGGTCGAACACGTCGCCCAGCCACACCATCAGGTCGGGCTGCTGGCCGAGGGCCAGGTCCACGGCGGCCTCGAACGACTCCTCGAAGTCCCGCTCCCGCTGGTTGACCCCGTCGACGGCACGGGGGTAGTAGGCCCGGCCCAGATGGGCGTCGCCCAGGGCGGCCACCCGCATCAGGTCACTCCACCAGGGCGGCCACGTTGGCGGCGGCCGCCACTCGGGGGGCGGGAGGGGGCGCCACGGCGCCGACCACCTCGTCGTACAGGTGGACCCGGGCCGGCACCGCGAAGGGCGCCTCCAGGTTGGCCACCAGGCACTCGCCGGGCATGAGGGTCTGGATCTCGGGCCCCAGGGCGGACAGGTCCTGCTTGGACGACGAGCGCAGGATGGCTCGGTCCTTCTCGTCGGCCAGGCCCAAGACGAAGAAGGTGTTGAACTGGCTGAGCAGCTCGCCGTCGAGGAGCTTGGGCTGCTGGGTGACGGCGCACAGCCCAACCTTGAACTTGCGCCCCTCCCGGGCCACCCGGGGGAAGACGTTGGACTCCCGGTCCCGGCTGGAGGAGAGGACTCGCTGGGCCTCCTCCAGCACGATGGCCACCACGGGGAGGCGGTCGTGCAGGTCGGGGGCGTCCAGGTAGGCGGCTGCCCAGTGCTCGAGCACCCTGCGGGTGAGGAAGGAAGCCACCAGCACCTCCTCCGTGGAGCCCAGGCCGCTGACGTCGACCAGCACCACCTTGCCCTGGGCGAGATCGCGCACCACCGCGGCCCCGGCCGACACGGCCGGGTCGGAGGCCACGCATGGCAATTCCACGATGCGCCGGGCCCGGCGGTGGAGCACCTGGAGCGTGCTGAGGGCCACCCGGCTGCCCAGGTCGACCTCCCGGAAGCCGGGCAGGTCGTCGACCTGGGCGAAGGCGAGCAGCCAGGACAGGCCCTCTCCCCCGTAGTGGCGCTCCAGCTCGAATAGAGCCTCCTCCTGGGGGCGGCTCCACTCGTAGGCGGTGCGCAGGTCGTCCACCGTGAGCTCGGCCAGCCCCACCCGCAGGGTGGAGGTGTTGGGCAGGCGCCGGGCCGCGTAGGTGCGCAGTGCCTCGCCGGCCCACGGGTGGCGGGAGAGCTGGCGGCGGTACTGGCCGTGCGGGTCCATGAGCAGCATCCCGTAGCGGCCCTGGGCCCGCATGGCCTCGCCGGCCAGGACCCAGACCAGGTTGGACTTGCCCATGCCGGTGGTGGCGAACACGCCGACGTGGCTGGCCAGGCTCGACCCCGGGATGCCGACGGGGAAGTCGACCACCGTCTCGCCGCTGCGGAGCAGGCCCACTTCTAGGTCTCCCATGCGGCTGCGAAGGAACGCGAAGTCGGCCGCCTCGGGGCTGACCACCCGGGAGAACTGGGTGGGAAGGCTCTTGGGCTTGCGGAACGCCCGCCCGTCGGGCGTGAGGTAGCCGAGGCAGCGGCACTCGGCCACCCGGTAGGTGCGGCGGGCCTGCTCGTGCAGCGGGTGGGCGCCGGGCTCGCCCCGGGCGTCGTCGGCGAGGAGGGTGCCCGCTACCCGCTCCGCCCATCCGGGCTCACGGTGCTCGGTGCCGTAGGTGACGTCGACCACCCGGAACAGGTAGCGGCGGCCCGTGGCCTCGTCCACGGCCACCAGCAGCTCGCCCAGGAAAAGGTCCTCGTCCGGGGAGGCGCGGAACAGGCCCTCGAGCACGTTCCTCCCGTAGAGGCGGCCCCTGGTCACGGGTGCTGTCACGTGTCCGCTCATGCCCGCTCCATGAGGGCGTGGCGGTCGGTGAAGGCCCGCTCCCGAACCTCGAAGGGGACGCCGGCCAGGCCCAGCAGCTCGTCGACCTCCAGCCACGCCTCGTCCCGCAGCCAGCTCGGGCAGGCGGCCAGGCGGTCGGCCACGCTGAGGGCGTACGGGTAGCCCGGGAAGGCGGCGTCGTCGCTGTGGCCGGCCAGACGGCCGAGGGCCTCCTCGGCGTCCGCACCGGCGGGCAGGTCGACGCGGAAGGCGAAGCGTGCGTCGGGATCCAGGCGGGCCACCACCACCTGGATGCCGGCCAGGTCGGGCCGCTCGCTGGCCCGGCTGCGAGCCACCGGGGCCCACCACCGGGACCGGGGGCCGAGCGCCTCGGCCGCCTCCAGCTCGAGCTGGCCCACCAGTGGCGCCCCGCCCCGCGACAACGAGGAGTGCTTGGTGACGCCCGCCACCAGCACGCCTCGCTCGTCAGCCCGGGCCAGCAGCCGGGACAGGAAGGCGGACGGGATGCGCCAGTCGGGTTGAAGGTCGCCGTCCACGAGCACCATGGCGCCGCGCTCGGCCTCGTCGACGCTGCGCTCGACCGCTTCCCACTCCCAGCGGTCCCGGAGGAGGTTGACGTCGACCGGAGTGTCCGGGCCCAGCCCCTCGAGCCGTAGGCCCAGGAGGGCGGCGATGCGCTCCTCGGCACCGCCCAGGAGGTGGGCCCGCAGCTCCCCTTCCTCCTCGAGCACGCAGGCGCCGTGGCGCACCCGGGCCCGTGCCGCCCTGGTGACCACGAGCCTGACGCAGCGGGCGTCGGCAACGGTGGCCTGGCCCCCGTCGACGGCCCACACGTCGGCGGGCGGGTCTCGGCGCTCGAGCGGACGGGGCACGATGCTCTCCTCGAAGGCGAGCGAGGCCATCGTGGGGTCCGAAACGCCGGTGCCGGCCCCGGCCAGGAGGGTGGCCAGGCGGCCCGCCGCCGTCTCGAGGGAGCTGGTCGTCGTCATCGGGCCCCAGGGTGTCAGCCGGGTGTGACAATTACAAGCGTGTCATTTTCCCCAGCGTCGTCCACAGCATGGGAAAATGGGCCGGACGGTGAGCCGGCCGGGTGGTCGCGGCCCGGCCGCTCCGGCGGCCGGGCTGAGGAAGGTCGGGGCTCCGCAGGGCAGGGTGCTGGCTAGCGGCCAGTCGGGGTGACCCGCAGGAAAGTGCCACAGAAAGCAGACCGCCGATGGCGGGCCGGGCGACCGGCCCGAACAGGCAAGGGTGAAACGGTGCGGTAAGAGCGCACCAGCGCCCGGGGCGACCCGGGCGGCTCGGCAAACCCCACCCGGAGCAAGGCCAAGCGTGGGACGGGTGGCCCGCCCGACGTCCCCAGGTAGG
>JALYHE010000121.1 GCA_030776705.1 Actinomycetota bacterium
GGCCTGGGCCCTGGCCACCGCCGCCCCTCCTATGCGCCCGAGGACCACGCAGACGGCCCCCACCAGCACGATCACCACCGTCATGAGGGGCAGGACCTGGCCCCCCTGGTCGAAGCTCCGCCGCACGCGACCGGCCCTCCTCGAACCTCAGCGAGACGACGGGGGAAGCGGGTGAGGAAGCGTGTACGGCTGGGTTCTAGGGCTCGCCCTCCTCGACAGCCAGGATGGGCGCCACCGACGTGACCACTTCGCTGGACTCGAGGTTCATGACCCGCACGCCGGTGGCGTCCCGGCCCTGCGAGGCCACCTCCCGAACGGGCAGGCGGATGGTGACCCCCGAGGACGACACCACCACCACCTCGTCGTCCAGGCCGACCATGAAGGCGGCCACCACCGAGCCCCGGCGGGCGGTGAGCTTGATGCCCTTCACGCCCATGGTGCCCCGGCCCTTGCGGGGGAAGCGGTCGAGCCGGGTCCGCTTGCCGTAGCCGGCGTCGGTGACCATGAGGATGGCGGCGTCGTCGCGGGCCACGTCGAACGACACCACCTCGTCGCCAGGGCGCAGCCGCATGCCGATCACCCCTTGGGCGGCCCGACCCGTGGGGCGCACGTCGTCCTCGGGGAAGCGGATGGTCTGGCCCTGGCGGGAGACCATGAAGATGTCGTCGCCGCCACCGGTCTGGATGACCCGGACCAGCTCGTCGCCGTCCTTCAGGTTGATGGCGATGAACCCGTCCCGGCGCGACTTGTCGTACTCGGAGAAGGTTGTCTTCTTGACCTGGCCCAGCCGGGTGGCAAAGAACAGGTAGCGGCCGTCGTGGAACTGGCGGGTGTCCACGATGGCCTGGATCCGCTCGTCGGGACCAAGGGGCAACAGGTTGGCGATGTGGGTGCCCCGGGCGGTGCGCTCCTTCATGGGAACCTCGTGGGCCTTGAGGCGATACACCTTGCCCCGGTTGGAGAAGAACAGCAGGTAGGCGTGGGCCGTGGTGTGCACGATGGTGGTGACCAGGTCCTCGGCCTTGAGCCTGGTGCCCCTCACCCCCCGGCCCCCCCTGCCCTGGGTGCGGAAGGTGGCGGCCGGCACCGTCTTGACGTAGCCGGCCTTGGTCATGGTGACCACCAGGGGCTCGTCGTCAATCAGGTCCTCGACGGCGATGTCGCCGTGCTCGTAGGTGATCTCGGCCCGGCGGGCCTCGGCGAAGCGCTCCTTGATGGCCCCGAGCTCGGTCTTGATCACGCCCCGCAGCTTGGCCGGGTCGGCCAGGATGGCCTCCAGCTCGGCGATGGTCTCCCGCAGCTTGGCCAGCTCCTCGTCCAGCTCGGCCCGGCCCAGGCGGGTGAGGCGGCCCAGGGTCATGTCGAGGATGTGGTTGGCCTGGACCTCGCTGAACTCGAAGGGCGCGGCCATGAGCCCCACCCGGGCCGCGGCCCGGTCCTCCGAGCCCCGGATCAGCTCGATGACGGCGTCGATCATGTCGAGCGCCTTCAGCAGGCCCTCCACGATGTGGGCCCGGTCCCTGGCCTTGCGGAGGCGGGACTGCGAGCGCCGGGTGATGACCTCGACCTGGTGGTCCACGTAGGCCCCCAGGGCCTGGGCCAGGTCCAGGGTGCGGGGCACGCCGTCGACCAGGGCCACCAGGTTGACGCCGAAGCTGCCCTGCAGCGGGGTGTGCTTGTACAGGTTGTTGAGCAGCACGCTGGGGTTGGCGTCCCGCTTGGGCCTGATGACCAAGCGGGTCCGGCCCTTGGCCGACTCGTCGTTGACGTCGGCCACGCCCTCGAGCTCACGCGTCTTCACCAGCTCGTCGATCTTGGTGGCGATGGCTCCCACCGAGGTCTGGTAGGGGATCTCGGTGACCACGATGACCGAGCCCTTCCTGGTCTCGTCGATCTCGGCCCGGGCCCGCACCCGGATGGAGCCACGCCCGGTGCGGTACGCCTCCTGTATGCCGCTGCGGCCGAGGATGAGCCCCCCGGTGGGGAAGTCGGGCCCGTTCACGAAGGCCATCAGGTCCTCGGGCGTGGCCTCGGGGTGGTCGATGAGGTGGACGGTGGCGTCGACGATCTCGCCCAGGTTGTGGGGAGGGATGTTGGTGGCCATGCCCACGGCGATGCCCTGGCTGCCGTTGACGAGGAGGTTGGGGAACCGTGCTGGCAGCACGCTGGGCTCGGTGAACTCGCCCGAGTAGTTGTCGGCGAAGTCGACGGTGTCCTCGTCGATGCCGGCCAGCATCTGCAGGGCCAGCGCGCCCAGCCGGCACTCGGTGTAGCGCATGGCCGCAGGGGGATCCTCGGGGGAGCCGAAGTTGCCGTGACCGGCGACCAGCGGGTGGCGGAGGCTGAATCCCTGCGCCATGCGGGCCAGGGCGTCGTAGACGGCCTCAGGGCTGTGGGGGTGGTACTTGCCGGTGACGTCGCCCACCACACGGGCGCACTTCATGTGGGGCCGCTCGGGCCTGAGCCCCAGGTCGTGCATGGCGTAGAGGATGCGCCGGTGCACCGGCTTCAGCCCGTCGCGGGCGTCGGGCAGGGCCCGCGACACGATGACCGACATGGCGTAGTCGAGGAAGGAGCGCTCCATCTCCTCCTGAATCTCGACCAGCTCGACGGAGCCGATGCCCCCGCCGCCGGCGGCGACCGTGTCAGTCATATGTCGAGGAAGCGCACGTCCTGGGCGTTGGAGGTGATGAAGTGCTTCCGCAGCTCCACGTCCTCGCCCATGAGGATGGAGAAGACCTCGTCGGCGATAGCCGCCTGCTCCGCCGACACCTGCAGCAGCGTGCGCCGGGCCGGGTCCATGGTGGTCTGGCCCAGCTCCTCGAAGTCCATCTCGCCCAGGCCCTTGAAGCGCACGAAGTCAGCCTTGTGGCTTGGGTGCTCGGCCAGGAAGCGGGCCTTGGCCGCGTCGTCCTTGATGTACACCCGCTCCTTGCCCACCACGGTGGAGTACAGCGGCGGCTGGCACACGTACACGTGACCCAGCTCCACCAGGTCCTTCATCTGGCGGAAGAAGAACGTGAGCAGCAGCGTGCGGATGTGGCTGCCGTCCACGTCGGCGTCGGTTAGCAGGCACACCTTGTGGTAGCGGATCTTGCCGACGTCGAAGTCCTCGCCCACACCAGCGCCGATGGCGGCGATCACGGACTGGATCTCGTTGTTCTTGAGCATCCGGTCGACCCGGGCCCGCTCGACGTTCAAGATCTTGCCCCGGATGGGCAGGATGGCCTGGAAGGCCGGGTTGCGGGCCTGCACGGCCGAGCCGCCGGCGGAGTCGCCCTCCACGATGAACAGCTCGGCCTGGCGGGCGTCGCGGGTCTGGCAGTCGCGCAGCTTGCCCGGCATGCCCGCCCCCTCCAGCGCCGACTTGCGCCGGATCAGGTCCCGTGCCTGGCGGGCCGCGGTGCGGGCCCTGGCCGCCTGCACCCCCTTCTGCACCACCTGGCGGGCCTCGGTGGGGTGCTCCTCCAGCCAGGTACCCAGCTTGTCGTTGGTGGCCCGCTCCACTAGTGAGCGCATGGAGACGTTGCCCAACTTGCTCTTGGTCTGCCCCTCGAACTGGGGATCGGTGAGGCGAACGGCGATGATGGCGGTGAGGCCCTCGCGGATGTCCTCGCCCGAGAGGTTGGCGTCCTTCTCCTTCAACAGCCCCTTGGCCCGGGCGTAGCGGTTGACCACGTTGGTGAGGGCCTTCTTGAAGCCTTCCTCGTGCATCCCCCCCTCCACGGTGGCGATGCCGTTGGCGAAGCTGTGGATGCCCTCGTGGAACCCCGTGTTCCACTGGAGGGCGGCCTCGACCATCTGGCCCTCCTCGGCCTGCTCGAAGGACGCCACCTTCTTGAACAGCGCCTCTCTGGAGGCGTTGAGGTGACGCACGAAGTCGACGATCCCGCCGTTGTAGCGGTAGGTGACCTCCTGCTCGTGGCCTGGCCTCTCGTCAACGAGGCGGATCTCGAGGCCCTTGTTGAGGAAGGCCATCATCTGCAGGCGCTCGAGCACGGTCTGGGCCCGAAACTCGGGCTCGTCGAAGATGGTGTGGTCGGGCCAGAAGGTGATGGTGGTGCCGGTGCGTCCCCGCGGAGCCTTGCCCACCACCTCGAGCCTGCCCTGGCGCTTCCCTCCCTTGGCGAACTCGATGCGGTAGCGCTTCCCGCCCCGGTCCACCTCGGCCACCAACCGGCTGGACAGAGCGTTGACCACGGACACGCCCACGCCGTGGAGCCCGCCCGACACCTTGTAGCCGGCCCCTCCGAACTTCCCGCCGGCGTGGAGGACGGTGAGGACCACCTCTATGGTGGACTTGTTCTTGTGATCGGGGTGGGTGTGGTTCTCGGGAGGGATGCCCCGACCGTTGTCGCTCACCCGGCACCCGCCGTCGGCCAGCAGGGTGACGTCGATGCGGGTGCAGTACCCGGCCATGGCCTCGTCGACGGCGTTGTCCACCACCTCCCAGATGAGGTGGTGCAGACCACTCGTGCCGGTGGAGCCGATGAACATGCCAGGGCGCTTGCGCACCGGCTCCAGACCTCCCAGCACGGTGATGTCCTGGGCCCTGTAGGAGCCGTCGTCGAACGCTTCTGCCTGCGCCACCGGCGCGCCTTTCAGGGGGCTGGAACTGGGGGCGTCTCGGGGGTCGCCTTGGCGGTCCGAGCCCCGAGCTGCGATGGCCTCATTCTACCACCGGGGACCCCTCGCCCCGGGTAGAACGGGGGCGGACCCGCACCTCCATCCGGGTGACCGTCCCGGTCCCGAGGGCAGCCGCGATGCGGGACAAGAGCTCGGGGGCGAGGTAGCGAAGCTCGCTCCCCCACGCCGGCTCGTCCACGTTCACCACCAGCACCCCGCCGGCCAATGAGGCCGGCCTGGCGTGGGCGGCCACGGCGGGGCCGACCAGGTCGGCCCAGCACCCGAACACCGCCTCCAGCACGGGCGCGGGCGGGGCGCCCAGGGCGGCGACCACGCGATCGAGCGAGGCCCCCACCGGTCGGGGGCCAGGGTGGTGAGGACCGCAGGTGGTCATCGCAACCCCTCCCCGGCCCGCACGGTGAGAGCGGGCGAGACGCCGGGAGGGAGGGGCCCGGTGGTGGTGAGGATGACCTGTGCTTCGGGTAGGTGAGCCAGCAGGGCCTGGCCACGGGCCTGGTCGAGCTCGGAGAACACGTCGTCGAGCAGGAGCACGGGCGGGGTCCCTCTGCTGTCTGTCGCTACGGCGTGGCCGCCGAGACGGAGGGCCAGGGCCAGCGAGCGCTGCTCGCCCTGGGACGCGTGCGTGCGGGCGGGCAGGGACACTGGTCCGGACGGGCCACCGGCGGCGATGACCATCTCCAGCTCGTCCCGGTGTGGGCCCACCGTGGTGACGGCTCGGCGCAGGTCCTCCTCCCGGGCCCCCGCCAGCGCCGCGGACAAGGGTCCCTCCCACGACCGGCGGTACGCCATGGACACCTCGGACCCGCCCCCACCGGCCAGCTCACCGTAGGCCTTGCCCACCTCCGCCTCCAGTGCCGCCACCAGCTCCTCGCGGGCCTCGGCCAGGGCCTCGCCGGCGGTGCTCAGCTTGGCGTCCCACACGTCGAGGGTGGCGGCCACGTCCGGGGTGAGCCGCCCGCCGGCCTGGCGCAACAAGGCGTTGCGCTGGCGCAGCACCCGCTCCACGTCGCCCCGGATGGCCTCGTTGCCGGGGCGCAGTGCCGACAGCAGATCGTCGAGGTAGCGGCGGCGCTCGGCCGGACCACCCTTCACCAGGGCCAGGTCGTCGGGGCTGAAGACGGTCACCTGGAAAGCGCCCAGCAGGTCGCGTCCCCGCCGCAGGGGCTGGCGGTTGACCATCCGACGCTGGCCCCCTCCCGGCTGCACCTCCACCTCCACCAGTGTGGTCCGCCCGCCACGATCGACCTCCCCCCGGACCACGGCACAGGGACGACCGTGGCGTACCAGCGCCTCGGCTGGAGCTCCGCGGAACGACGAGAGGGTGGCCAAGTAGGCCACCGCCTCGATCAGGTTGGTCTTGCCGTCACCGTTCCCCCCGACCACTACCGTGACCCCCTCCGGAGCCGGATCCAAGGTTGCCGAGGCGTAGTTGCGGTAGTCCGTGAGCCAAAGACGAACCAGCCTCACGACACCCGCACCGGCATCAGGAGGTAGAGGTACTCCTCCGATCCGGTGTCCCGGATGACAGCCGGGCGCAGGGCGTCGGTGGTGTCGAGGGCCACCTCTTCTCCGGCGATGGCCTCGATCCCGTCGAGCAGATAGCTGGGATTGAAGGCCACGGTCAGCTCGGCGCCCTCGTACTTGGCGTCAACGTCCTCGGACGCTTGGCCCACCTCGCTGGTGACGACAGTGAGCTCGAGAGCGTCGGGGCCGAAGACGAGGCGGACGGGCGTAGTGGCATCCCTCGCCAGCAGGCGCACCCGGCGCAGCGCGGCCAGCACTGCCTCCTTGTCCACCACCAGACGGTTGGGATACGACTCGGGCACCAACTGGCGGTAGTTGGGGAACTCACCCTCGATCAAGCGCGTGGTCAGGCGCACGCCCGCTACGTCGAAGGTGGCGTCGTGGTCGCCGAGGGTCAGGCGGACCTCAGGCACGCCCGGCAGCAGCCTCTGCAGCTCGGACAACGCCTTGGAGGGCACGAGCACCTGTTGGCCCTCCCCCAGCACGCTCCGCCCAGGCAGATCCCGAACGGCCAGCCGATAAGAGTCTGTAGCCACCAGGCGCAGACCCCCCTCTTCAGCCGCCATCAACACGCCGGTGAGGATGGGCCGGGCATCGTCCGAGGAGGCAGCGCGCACAACTTGCCCGAGGGCCTCGGCCAGGTCGGCCACCTCGAGGGTGACGGCGCTGTCGCCCTGGCCGTCGTCGGACAGGGCCGGCACCCGGGGGAAGTCCGCCGCCGGCAAGGCACGTATGGTGGAGTGGTACCTCCCCGAGCTCAGGTGGGCCTCGTCCTCGTCACTCTCGATGGTGACGGCACCGGGATCGAGGGCCCGCGTGATCTCGGTGACCGTGCGAGCGGGGATGACGCACACGCCATCAGCACTTCCCCTCACCTCGCTCTGTACCCGGATGGTCAGGTCGAGGTCTGACCCGGCCACGTCGAGGTTGTCACCGCGCACTTCGAGACGCACCCCGGACAGCACGGGCAGGCTCGCACCACGGCCGGTGACGGCTCGACCAGCGGTACTCAGAGCTTCTAACAGGACGTCGCGTTCACAACTGAACTTCATGGCCTTGTTGTCTTTCCCTAAAAGGATTCTCTCAGGAGTCGTAGTAGGTGGTGTGGATTGTGGGAAAGGGTGTCTTTGCCCAGGTCACACGGGGTTCCGGAGAGGGTCTTGCTTTCCCCAGGATCCCACAGCGCTGCGACGGCGGAGCGGGCCGGGTCGACTGTGGTCAGGGGTCGTCCCCAGAAACCACAGGGTCGTCCACAAGCTCAGTCACCGGAGCGCACACGGTAGATGAGCTCGGTGACCTGGTCGTAGATGGGGCGTTGCTCCTTGATGAGGTTGGAGATCTTCTCCACGGCGTGGATCACGGTGGTGTGGTCTCGGCCACCGAACTCCTTGGCGATGGCCGGGTAGCTGTAGTCGGTGAGCTCCCGGAACACGTACATGCTGACCTGTCGCGCGATTACCAGCGGCCGCCTGCGGCTGTGGCCGCACAAGTCCTCCACGCTGAAGCCGAACAGGTCCGACGTGGCCGAGAGGATGGAGGCCGGGGTGATCTGGCGGGGTTGGCGGGTGGCGAGGTGGTCAGCCAACACGCGCTCGGCCAGCTGCGGGGTGAGGGTCTCGCCGCTCAGGCTGGCGAATGCCGACACCCGGATGAGGGCACCCTCGAGCTCCCTGATGTTGTCGGTGACGTTGGTGGCTATCAGCGTTAGCACGTCGTCGGGGACGTCGACGCGTTGGGTACCCGCCTTCTGGCGCAGGATGGCCAGCCGGGTCTCGAGCTCCGGGGGTTGGATGTCGGTGGTGAGGCCGGAGAGGAAGCGGCTGCGGAGCCTGTCCTCGAGCGTGGCGATGGCCCTGGGAGGTCGGTCGGAGGTGAGCACGATCTGCCTGGAGGTCTCGTAGAGGGAGCAGAAGGTGTGGAAGAACTCCACCTGGAGCCCCTCCTTGCCCTCCATGAACTGGATGTCGTCGACCAGGAGGACGTCGCACTGGCGGTAGTGACGCTTGAAGTCGGGCCCGGTGTTGTTGCGGATGGCCTCGACGAAGTCGTTGAGGAACGTCTCGGTCTGCACGTAGCGGACCCGCCGGGCCGGGAAGTGCTCCACGACGTAGTTGCCTATGGCGTGGAGCAGGTGTGTCTTGCCCAGGCCGCTGTCGCCGTGGATGAACAAGGGGTTGTACGAGCGAGACGGGGTCTCGGCCACGGAGCGGGCGGCGGCATGGGCGAAACGGTTGGAGGTCCCGATGACGAAGTCCTCGAAGGTGTAACGGGGATTGAGGGTCAGCTCCATGACCGCTCCGGCCCGCCGGGCCCGCTCGAGCTGCGGCGCTCCCGCCTCACTCCGTACCACGGGCGGGGCCCCGTCGCCTCGGGAGCCGCCCTCGTCTGCCTGGGAGGGCTCCGCCGGGGACGGATCCGCCGGCGGCAGCGCCTCGGGGTCAGCGACGACGTCGACGACCACGGGCACCTGGAGTCCCACCGTGGTGGCCACCACGTCTCGCACCAGGCTCAGGTAGCGCTCCTCGATGCGCTGGCGGGCCAGGTTGTTGGGCACGGCCAGGCGGAGCCGGCCGTCCTCGGCCAGCACGGCCCTGACGCCCTGGAAGCAGGTCCGCCACGCCGCGTCGGGGATCTGTGAGCGCAGGACCTCGGCGGCCCGGGACCAGAGCCGCTCAGCGTCTCTCGCCGCCGTCTCCCCCGCCAGTTGGTTGTTCACATCTCTCTCCACAAGCTTGTGGACGAGCCGCGGCGGGGTTTGGGGAAGAGAACCCTCGAGGACACGTCACTGTCCCGAACGGGGCGGGGAAGTTAGCACCAGGTGGGGGACCTGGCGAGGGGGGAAATGGAAAAGTGACTGACCTCGGCTGACGGGCGAGTTGTCTGGCCGCACGCCGGCCTCTAGCCTCGCGCCGGCCGTGATTGGCACCGCTGGCGTCCCAGCGCGGCCCGGGAGCCACACGTGAAGCGAACGTTCCAGCCGAAGACGCGTAGACGGGCGAGGAGGCATGGGTTCCGCCACCGCATGTCCACCCGGTCGGGGCGAGCCATCCTGTCGGCCCGCCGGCGCAAGGGCCGCCACCGGCTGTCGGCCTGATCCGACCCGTCACCGACCGGGCGACCTTCGCCGCGCTTCGCCGCTCCCGCCTGCGGGTGCGGAGGGGACCCGTCACGGTAGCCTTCGTGGCCGGAGAGCCCGACGGCCCCGTCCGGGTGGCTTACGCCGTCGGTCGCCGGGCTGGCGGAGCGGTGCAGCGCAACCGTCTCCGCCGCCGTCTGCGGGCCCTCGTGTGGGAGCTAGGCCATCACCTCGGACCCGGGGCCTACCTGGTGAGCGCCGGGCCCGAGGCCAGGTCCTTGTCGGCGGGAGAACTGAGAGCGAACGTGGCCGAGGCGTTCAGGGGCGTGACGGAGGGCGTGGCCAGTGAGCCTGGCAGCACGAGCACTTAGGGTGGTTGTGCGTGGCTACCAGTACGCCCGGGCCTGCCGCCCTTCGGCCTGCCGATACTGGCCTACCTGCTCGTCCTACGCCCTCGAGGCCATCGAGCGCCACGGAGCGTGGCGAGGGTCGATGCTGGCGGCGCGGCGGCTGGGGCGTTGCCACCCCTGGGGCGGCTTCGGCGTGGACCCGGTGCCGGAGAGGTAGGCGTGTTCCAGTTCCTGGCAGAGGTGCTTGCCTTCTACTACGGGTTGGTGCCCAACTACGCCGTGGCCATAGCCCTGCTCACCCTCTCGGTGATGTTGGTCCTCTCGCCGCTGACGCTCAAGAGCACCCGCTCCATGCTGGCCATGCAGCGCCTGCAACCCGAGGTGAAGCGGATCCAGCAGAAGCACAAGGGCGGCGACCGCCAGCAGATGAACCAGGAGATGATGGCGCTCTACAAGGAGCACCAGGTCAACCCCATGTCGGGTTGCCTGCCCATGCTGGCCCAGTTCCCGGTGCTCATCGTCATGTACCACGTCATCAGGGGCCTCACCACGGTGGGCAGGGGCCCGTGCCGGGGCTTCAACCCCAAGTACCTGGACCACGGCAGCAAGCTCTACGAGGACCTGTGCACGTCCGGGCGCGAGATGGTGTCGTTCGGGATCGACCTCTCCAAGACCGCTGGCCAGGCCTTCGAGCGCTCGGTCGGCGCCGGGCTTCCCTTCCTGGTCCTGGTGGGACTGGTGGTCTTCGTCCAGTACTACCAGAGCAGGCAGATGACCCAGCGGAACCCCCAGGCCACCGCCAGTCCCCAGATGCAGATGATGACCCGCGTCATGCCGGTCATGTTCGGCGTCTTCTCCTTCGCCTTCCCGGCCGCGCTCAACGTGTACTTCATCATGTCGGGGGTGTTCCGGGTGGCGCAGCAAGGGGCCATGTACCGATGGGACCCCACTCTGGTGGCCCACGTGCGGGACCGGGCCAAGGAGGTGGAGGCCAAGTCGAAGCCCAAGGCGGGCGACAAGGGCGACAAGGGCGACAAGGGCGACAAGGGCACCAGGGCCGGAGACAAGGCCCGCGCCGACGGGAAGAAGGCCCACGCCAGGCAGAACGCCAAGCAGAAACGCCAAGCCAGGAACGCCAAGCAGAACGCCAAGAAGGCTGGGGACAAGGCCCGGGCCGACGGGAAGAAGGCCCAGGCCAAGGGGAACGGGGCACGCCCCACGGCCAAGAGCGGGGCGAACGGCAAGGCGTCCCACGACCGGCGGCCCAAGAGCTCCAAGAAGGGCAAGGGTGGTGACCGGGGACGTGCCCGGAAGCGGCGGGCCAAGAAGGGGCGATAGCCCGTGGAGTGGGTCGAGACCACCGGTCGCAGCGTGGAGGAGGCGCTCGAGGCCGCCCTGGACCAGCTCGGCATCGACGAGCGCGACGCCGAGGTGGAGGTGGTGGAGGAGCCCAAGACCGGCCTTTTCGGGAGGCTGCGGTCCGAGGCCAGGGTCCGAGCCCGGGTGCGACCTACCCGCCCCCGCCCCAAGGCGGAGCGGCCGGAGCGGTCACGGAAGCGGCCCTCCAAGGCCCGGCCCGAGCCCAAGCAGCCTGCGCCGCCCCGGACCGCTACTGCGCCCCCTGAACGACGACCAGAAGGCGATGACGTGATGGACAGAGACGTTCCGCTGAGCGAGCAAGCTGAGATCGCACGTGTCTTCCTAGAGGGCCTCGTGGCCCGGCTGGGCTTGACAGGAGCGGCGGTCGGCGTGCGGGAGATCGACGAGGAGACGGTGGAGTTGAGGGTCGAGGGTTCGGACCTCGGCTTCCTCATCGGGCCGCGGGGCACGACTCTGGGCGCCCTCCAGGACGTGACCCGCACCGTGGTCAACCGCAAGACCGGGGGCCGAAACGGCCGCATCTTGGTCGACGTGGCCGGCTACCGCGAGAAGCGCAAGGTGGCCCTGGAGCGCTTCGTGCAGGACGTGGCCGCCGAGGTGAAGGCGGGCGGGGCGGCCAAGATACTGGAGCCGATGAACCCGGCGGACCGCAAGGTCGTGCACGACGCCGTCAACCAGATCGAGGGCGTTTCGACCACCTCGGAGGGCGAGGAGCCGAATCGGCGGGTTGTCATCCAGCCGGAGTGACCTGGCCGGGGTCCTGGGCGAAGCCCGCAGCTTGGGCTTCCTGGGGCCGGGCCCCGTTGATGACCACGTCGAGCACGCCCTGGGGTTCGTGGCCGTGGCCGGCCCGGAGGGGCCGGATCGGGTCGTGGACCTGGGCAGCGGTGGGGGCGTACCCGGGCTGGTTCTCGCCCTCGAGTGGCCCGAGGCGGCCGTGACCCTGCTCGACAGCAGTCAGCGGCGGACCGAGTTCCTGGTCAGGGCCGTGAGCAGGCTGAGCCTGGGCGAGAACGTCACGGTGGTGCGGGAGCGAGCGGAGCTGCTCGCCCGCCGATCTGGATGGCGGGCGGCGGCGGACCTGGTGGTGGCCCGGGGCTTCGGCCCTCCGGCCGTCGTGGCGGAGTGTGGCGCCCCGCTCCTCTGTGTCGGTGGCCGGCTGGTGGTTTCGGAGCCTCCGGAGGTGAGCCAGGAGAGCCGTTGGCCGGTCGAGGGGCTGGCCCTTCTCGGGTTGGGACTCGGCGAACGTACTCAGTGGAGGGGACGCTCGTACCAAGAGCTTGTCGAAGAGCGGCTGTGCCCGGAGCGCTTCCCACGACGCCCCGGCATCCCCGCCAAACGACCGCTGTTCCCGTAGTGTTGGTTCCACGTGGAACCGCATCGCGGCAATAGGACGAGGCCCCGGGGCTTCACGTGGAACCCGTACCGAGCAGCGGCGGTGGCGTTCCACGTGGAACGATGCTTGACTCGCCCTCGTCCAACCAAGCACAGTTTGGCCTGTGACCACCTCCGGCGATGAGTTTGGGCGACGGGGATGGGCCATCTTCCAGCGGTTGCGAGCCATGAGCCAACAGGAGGGCTCGCCCTCCGATGCGGACCCTCCAGTCCTACCTGAGGATGACGTCTTGGGGGATCAGGCGGATCTGGGTGCCCCGACGGCCCTGGTGGAGGAGACACGCCGGGCCCAGGACCAGCTGTTCGATGCCGACGCGGCTGAGCGGGGGGTGGGGAACGGCCCCCGGGCCGAGAACGGCGGGGCCGTAGGCGATCACGCCCCCCAACCTCAGGCGCCACCGAGCCCGTTCGCCCGACCCCTGCCCCGGGTCGTGGCCGTCGCCAACCAGAAGGGCGGTGTGGGCAAGACCACCACGGCCGTCAACATCGGCGCCGCTCTGGCCGAGCTCGGTTACCGGGTGTTGGTGGTGGACCTCGACCCCCAGGGCAACGCCACCACGGGCCTCGGGATCAACCCTCGAAACCTCGACTCGTCCGTCTACGACGTGATCATGCACGACGCCGCCCTCGAGGACTGCATTGAGCCCACCAGCCTGCGCAACCTCTTCGTGGGCCCTGCCACCATCAGCCTGGCCGGGGCCGAGATCGAGCTGGTCCCGGCCTTCAGCCGGGAGCTGAAGCTGCGACGGGCCGTCGAGCACGTGGTCGAGGACTTCGACTTCGTGTTCGTGGACTGCCCTCCGTCGCTGGGCCTGCTGACCGTGAACGGGCTGGCCGCGGCCAGTGAGGTGCTGGTGCCCATCCAGTGCGAGTACTACGCCCTGGAGGGCCTGGGCCAGCTCCTCCGCAACATCGGGCTGGTCCAGGGCCACCTCAACCCACGCCTCGAGTTGAGCGCCATCATCCTCACGATGTACGACGCTCGGACCAAGCTGGCCGACCAGGTGGCGCGAGACGTGAGGAGCCACTTCGGCGACAAGGTTTGCCGCAACGTGGTGCCTCGCACCGTCCGCCTGTCCGAAGCCCCCTCCTTCGGGCAGCCGATCGTGGTGTTCGACCCGACCTCCCGAGGAGCCATCGCCTATCGGGAGCTGGCAAAGGAGGTGAGCGGTGGCGCGCCGCAGCGGGTTGGGTAAGGGCCTGGGGGCCCTCATTCCGACGGAGGTGATGGCCAACCGGGAGTCGGAGCTGCTGGAGCTGCCCATAACCAGCATCAGGGCCAGTGCCCACCAGCCTCGCAAGCACTTCGAGGAGGAGAGCCTGGCTGCCCTGACCGCCTCCGTGCGGGAGCTGGGCGTGCTCCAACCCGTCCTGGTCCGCCCGGCCGGGGAAGACACATACGAACTGGTGGCGGGGGAGCGGCGCTGGCGCGCCGCCAAGCGGGCCGGGCTGCCCACCATTCCGGCCCTGGTCCGTGAGGTGAGCGACGACGTCAGCATCGAGCAAGCCCTGGTCGAGAACCTCCACCGCGAGGACCTCAACCCCTTGGAGGAAGCGGCCGCCTACCAGCAGCTCATCGAGGACTTCGAGCTCACCCACGAGGAGCTGGCGCGGCGGGTCGGCAAGAGCCGCGCCGCCATCACGAACACGCTCCGGCTCTTCCAGTTGCCGCCGGCGATCCAGCGGATGGTGGCCGAGAGCCAGTTGAGCGCAGGGCACGCG
>JALYHE010000122.1 GCA_030776705.1 Actinomycetota bacterium
CCGGCAGGGCCGCCGCCGGCAGGCGCCGCACGGCCACGTCCCCCGGAGATAGGACATGGCCGGCGTCGAGAGCCCGGGTGGCCACGGGCACGTCCCGGAGGCCTCCGAGCCGGCGAGCCCGCGCCGACGCCTCGCCCACCAGGCTGGCGACGGTGATTCCGGTGGCGGCGGCCAGGAAGACGGTCAGGGACCAGAAGAACCAGGGATGGCGGCGCAGGCGCACAACAACCTCCTCCACATCGAGGGATCCGGGGGAGGGGGAAGGGTGGCGTAGACCGCCGGAAAGAGGCTACAGCCGTACCATGGGGTTCAAGACGCCGGGTTCAGGAAGAGGTGCCGGCCTTGGGCTCGCCCGCCTTGGCGCCCTTGGCGCCCTGGGCGCCCTGGGCGCCCTTGGCCTCCTTCGTCCCCTTCGCCTCCTTGCCCTCCTTGGAGCCCTTCTCGGCCTTGGCGCCGCCGTCCGACGTCGACTCGGCCGGCTCCTTGGGACGGCTGTCGGTCCGGTAGAAGCCGCTGCCCTTGAAGGCGATGCCGATGGAGCCGAAGACCTTCCTCAGCGGCCCGCCGCAGGCGGGACAGGTGGTGAGAGCGTCGTCGCTGAACGACTGCACGACCTCGACGTGCTCGCCGCACGACTTGCAGGCGTACTCGTAGGTGGGCATGTCCCGTCGAGCGTACCCGGGAGGGACACACTGGTCCGACGTGGCCTTCGGGACGACGGGCGCATGAGACCTCGCTGGCTCGCCCTGGCTGCGGCCGCGGCGGCCGCGTCTCCCGGACAGGTGCCGCCCACCCTTCCGCCCGTGGGTGGGGACCAGAGCGACGACCTGCGCTGGGCCGCGGCCCTGAGCCTGGCCGGCCTCGTCGTGGCCCTGGCCATCGTGGCCGGGCGGTGGGTCAGGACCCGGAGCCGAGGGCCTACCGGGCGCCGTCGTCGGCGGGCAGGTACAGCTCGGCCCCTGTGGCGGCGAACTCCGCCGACTTCTCCTTCATCCCGAGCTCGATGGCATCCTCGGCTCCCACGCCGTGGGCAGCGGCGTAGTCGCGCACGTCCTGGCTGATGCGCATGGAGCAGAACTTGGGCCCGCACATCGAGCAGAAATGGGCCGTCTTGGCCGGCTCGGCCGGCAGCGTCTCGTCGTGGTACGAGCGGGCCGTCTCCGGGTCGAGGGCAAGTTCGAACTGGTCCTCCCAGCGGAACTCGAAGCGGGCCTTGGACAAGGCGTCGTCCCACGCCTGGGCCCCGGGATGGCCCTTGGCCACGTCGGCGGCATGGGCCGCGATCTTGTAGGCGATCACCCCCTGCTTGACGTCCTCCCGGTCGGGCAGGCCGAGGTGCTCCTTGGGGGTGACGTAGCAGAGCATGGCCGTGCCGAACATCCCGATCATGGCCGCCCCGACGGCCGAGGTGATGTGGTCGTAGCCCGGCGCCACGTCGGTGACGAGTGGCCCCAGGGTGTAGAAGGGCGCCTCCCGGCACACCTCGAGCTGGATGTCCACGTTCTCCTTGATCTTTTGCATGGGAACGTGGCCCGGGCCCTCGATCATCGTCTGCACGTCGTGGCGCCAGGCCACCTCGGTGAGCTCTCCGAGGGTGCGCAGCTCGGCCAGCTGGGCGTCGTCGTTGGCGTCGGCCACGGAGCCGGGCCGCAGCCCGTCCCCCAGGGAGAAGGCCACGTCGTAGGCGGCCATGATCTCGCAGATGTCCTCGAAGTGGGTGTAGAGGAAGTTCTCCTGGTGGTGGGCCAGGCACCACGCAGCCAGGATGGAGCCACCTCGGCTGACGATGCCGGTGACCCGTTTGGCCGTGAGCGGCACATAACGCAACAGCACGCCGGCGTGGACGGTGAAGTAGTCCACCCCCTGCTCGGCCTGCTCGACCAGCGTGTCGCGGTACACCTCCCAGGTGAGCTCCTCGGCCCGGCCGTCCACCTTCTCCAGAGCCTGGTAGATGGGCACGGTGCCCACCGGGACGGGCGAGTTGCGGATGACCCACTCCCGGGTGGTGTGGATGTCGGTGCCCGTGGAGAGGTCCATGACGGTGTCGGCGCCCCACCTGGTGGCCCAGGTGAGCTTCTCGACCTCCTCGGCCACCGAGGAGGTGACGGCCGAGTTGCCGATGTTGGCGTTGACCTTCACCAGGAAGTTCCGTCCGATGACCATCGGCTCCGACTCCGGGTGGTTGACGTTGGCGGGGAGGATGGCCCGGCCCCGGGCCACCTCGTCGCGGACCAGCTCCGGGCTCACACCCTCCCGGACGGCCACGAACTCCATCTCCGGCGTCACCTCGCCCCGCCGGGCGTAGTGCATCTGGGTGACGGTCCGGCTCGCTCTGGCCCGCCAGGGAGCCCGGGGTCCGCCCCGGAAACGGGGGGCCTGACGGTCCCGGCGCAGCGCGCCGCGGCCGTCGTCCCGCAGAGTTGAGCGCCTCCCCTCGTACTGCTCGACGTCGCCCCGGTCCAGGATCCAGCCGTGACGAAGGGGCGCCAGGCCCAGCTCCGGATCGGAGCCGGGCCCGCTGGTGTCGTAGAGGCGAAGAGGCGGGTTCTCTCCCCCGCTGGGTGACTCCCCCAGGGGAACCTCGGTGAACGGCACCCGGACGCCCCGGTCGCCTTCGACGTACACCTTGGTTCTCTTGGTCTCGGTGGTTCTCTTGGTCTCGGTTCTCGTCATGTAACGCTCAGTCTCGCGCCACTGGGGAGGATGGGGTCGCGGCCGTGGCCGCACGGGCCCCAACTAGCATCCCGGGACCGTGACGGCGGCGGACCGGCGGGTGGTGGTAACGGGCGCAGGGGTGGTCAGCCCCGTGGGCATCGGGACCGAAAAGAGCTGGGCCGCGCTGGTGGAGGGCCGGTCGGGCATCTCCCACGTGAGCGCCTTCGACGCCTCGGACTTCCCGGTTCGAATCGCCGGTGAGGTCAAGGACTTCGACGGCGACGCCATCTTCGGCAAGCGCCGGGCGCGCCACCTGGACCGTTTCGCCCAGCTGGCGCTGGTCGCCACCCAGGAGGCCATCGATGCGAGCGGGCTGGACCCGTCGGTCGAGCCGGCTCGGGTGGGGGTCGTCTACGGGAGCGGCATCGGCGGCCTCTCCACCCTCGAGCAGCAGGTCCTCACGCTGGCCGACCGGGGCCCGGAATGGGTGAGCCCCTACCTGTGCCCGATGATGATCGCCAACATCGCGGCGGGCGAGATCGCCATGGAGCACGGGCTCAAGGGGCCCAACTCGTGCACCGTCACCGCCTGCGCGGCCTCAGCCCACGCCATCGGCGAAGCCTACGACCTCATCAGGCTGGGTCGGGCCGACGCCATGGTGTGCGGGGGCTCGGAGGCGGGGATCACGCCCATAGGGATGGCCGGCTTCGCGGCCCTGAAGGCCCTCTCCGAGCGCAACGAGGACCCGGAGCGGGCCTCTCGTCCCTTCGACGCCGGGCGGGACGGCTTCGTCGCCTCCGAGGGGGCGGCCACCCTGGTGCTCGAGGAGCGCGAGTCGGCCCTGTCCCGGGGCGCCCCGGTCCTGGGCGAGGTGGTCGGCTACGGGGCCACCTGCGACGCCCACCACGTGACCGCCCCCCATCCCGAGGGGGAGGGGGCGGTGCGATCGATGCGCCTGGCCCTCGAGGACGCCGGGCTGGCGCCCGGCGACGTGGGCTACATCAACGCCCACGGGACGTCGACCCAGCCCAACGACCGCGTCGAGACCATGGCGGTGAAGGCCGTGTTCGGCCGGGGGGTCCCGGTGTCGTCCACCAAGTCGATGACCGGGCACCTCATCGGTGCGGCCGGCGCCTTCGAGGCCTTCGTCAGCCTCAAGGCGCTGGAGACGGCCACGCTGCCCCCCACCGTGAACCTCGACGCCCCCGACCCCGAGTGCGACCTCGACTACGTGCCCAACGCGGCCCGGCACGCCGAGATCGACGTGGCCCTGAGCAACAGCTTCGGCTTCGGCGGGCACAACGCCACCCTGGCCTTCCGTCTGGAGCGGGCCGGGCGGCCCCCCTGGGAGCCCTCCTAGCCGGAACCGTCCCCCGGGGCATCACAGGGGTCGTAGGGCGCGAGCACGAAGAGCATGTCGGCTTGGCAGGCCAGGGCCCCGTCGAGCAGGGCCCGGCCGGAACCCTTGCCGGCGCTGCTGCCCAGGTGGTGGAGCCGCACCTCCAGCTCGAGAGTGTCGCCGGGAACGGCCTGACGTCGGAAGCGGGCGCTGTCGATGCCCGCGAAGAGGGGAAGCTTGCCCCGGTAGGCGTCGTGGGCGAGAAGGGCCACGCCGCCGAGCTGGGCGATGGCCTCCACCATGAGCACCCCCGGCAGGGTGGGGCGGCAGGGAAAGTGACCGGCGAAGAAGGCCTCCTCGCCGGTCAGGTGCCAACGGCCCTTGGCCGTCTCCCCGGGGACCACCTCGATCACCTCGTCGAGGAACAGGAAGGGCGGCCGGTGGGGAAGCAGCTCCTCGGGGTGCATGGGCGGCGAGCGTAGTGGCCGACCCGCCCCGCCTCGGCGGTAGGGTTTCCGCCCGTGGACCGGGACAGCGCCTACGAGACCTTCCGGAACTGCGTGGCCGAGGTGCTCGACATCGACCCGGCCCTGGTGACGCCCGAGGCCAGGTGGGACAAGGACCTCAATGCCGACAGCCTGGCGGTGATCGAGATCACCCTGGCCCTCAACGAGGCGTTCTCGGTCAAGCTCCCCGACTTCGAGCCTGGAGACGTGCAGACGGCGGGTGACGCCTTCGAGGTGGTGGCCCAGACCGCCGGCATCTGAGGATCGGCCCGGTCAGACCAGGGCCTCGGCGAAGCGGGTCACGCAGTCGGTGCAGATGTAGCGGTCCTTCTCGTTGGCGGCGAAGATGGCGTCGGCGAACTCCTGCTCGCGCTGGCAGAAGTTGCAGGTGCGAGGGTTCTCCAGCTCACCCTCGCCCTCGCCCGGCTCGGGCGGCGCTTGGACCTGGGCCGCGGTGAGCCTCACGCACTCCTGGCAGATGTAGACGTCGGGGCCGGCGAAGACCTGCTCCTCCGGCACCTGCGAGTTGTTGCAGAAGCTGCACTTGACCGTCCCCTCCGGGGGCTCTGTCTCAGGGAGCTTGACGTTCCAGTCCATGGCCCCACCGTAGGCGGTGCCGGGCCGGGAGCCGGCCGGTTCAGCGGGCTCTCTCCAGCTCCGGCTCCGCTTCTGCCTCCGCGTCCGTGAGCCGCTCGCCCGAAGCGGTGTCGTGCCGGTCGGTCAGCGCGGCCCGGCCGACCTGGACCAGCCGGAGCACGGTGATGAGCCCGATGCCGCCGACGACGTTTCCCAAAGTGGCCCAGGCGAAGACGCCGAGCCAGTCCAGGTAGCCGTAGGGGGCTCCGGCCTGCAGGCCGGCGAAGAGCAGCAGCGACACCACGATGGCGTGGCTGAGCTTCCCGGCCACCAGCAGGAAGGCGGCGGCCACGGCGGCCGCCAGCCGCCCGAGGTCCGACTCGCTCCCACGCTCCATCCAGGTCATGAGGGTGATGATGGCCCCGCCCAGGATGGCGGCCGCGAACGACTGCCACCCCATCCCCAGGTCGGTGTAGTGCTTGGCGGACTCGACGGCCGTCTCCTCCAGCTCCGGGACGGCCGACATGACCACGGCCATGATCAGCCATCCCCCGGCCAGGTTGGTGAACGCCGTGCCCAGCCAGAGCCGCACCACGGCCCTGGCGCCCGCCCGCTTGGTGGTGACGGCGGCGATGGGAACCAGGAAGTTCTCGGTGAACAGCTCGCTGCTGGCCAGGCTGAGGGCGATGAACCCGATGCTGAAGGCCAGCCCAGCCAGAAGCTCGTCGTGGGTGGCCTCCTTCACGAGGAGCAGGGCGAAGACGCCGAGGCCCACGTCGATCCCCCCCACGGCGCCGGTGGCCAGCAGCGAGGGAAAGCTGCGCTTCAGGCGGTTCTCGCCTTCCTGGATCGTGCGCTGGAAGGTGGAGGAGACCTCGTTTGCCATGGTCTCAGCCTGACACGAAGCTGGCCCGGACCCGGCGCTCGGAGATGTCCTCGTTGAGGTCGACGAGCACGATGCTCTGCCAGGTCCCGAGGGCGGGCCGACCGTCGAGGACGGGGAGGGTCAGGGAGGGACTCACCAGCACCGGCAGCAGGTGGTCGGCCCCGTGCCCGGTGGCGCCGTGGCGGTGCGTGTAGCGGTCGTCCCGGGGAAGCAGCCGCCCGAGCAGCTCCTCGAGGTCGGGCTCGGTGCCCGAGCCGAGCTCCATGAGCGCCAGCCCGGCCGTGGCGTGGGGCGCGAAGAGGTGGACCAGGCCGTCGCCCTTGCCGGCGCAGAAGTCGTTGACCTTGCCGGTCACGTCGACCAGGTCCTGGCCTCGGGTCTCGAAGGTGAGCTCTTGGGTGTCCATGGTGGGCCGGTCGGGCCGGCTGGGGATGGTACCGGATGCACGGTCGCGCCTCCGGAGCCGACATCGGTTAGAAGATGGGCTCATGAGCGAGCCCGAGCCCGAGCAGGTGACCCAGAACGAGGTGCGAGAGGAGGCGGCCGGCCAGGCGGAGGACCCCGTGACCAGCAGAGAGGCGCTCGAGACGGAGCTGATGGAACAGGACGAGTCGGGGGTCGGAGAGGAGATCGGAGACAGCACTCCCTGAGGGCCACGGTCGGCTGGCGGCGCCGCCGCCGTTGCAGCAGACTGAGGCCCCACATGGCCGGGACCGACGCCAGCACCGATCGCTCCGGACCACCTCAGGACATGAAGGGGAGACGGCTCGGCCGGTGGTCGGACGACCGTCTGGGCGTCTCCCGCTTCGCCCGCACCGCCCTCAACAAGGTCTTCCCGGACCACTGGTCGTTCATGCTGGGCGAGGTGGTCATGTACTGCTTCGTCGTGCTGGTGGCCACGGGCGTCTTCCTCACCTTCTTCTTCGACGCCAGCACCACCGAGGTGACGTACGACGGGAAGTACGGGCCGCTGCGGGGCGTGGAGATGACGGAGGCCTACCGCTCGGTGATCCAGCTCAGCTGGGACATCCGGGCCGGCCTGGTGATGCGCCAGATGCACCACTGGGCGGCGCTGCTCTTCGTGGCCTCCATCATCACCCACCTCTGCCGTGTCTTCTTCACGGGGGCCTTCCGGAAGCCCCGGGAGATCAACTGGATGGTCGGCGTCACCCTGCTGGTCCTGGCCGTCGCCAACGGCTTCACCGGCTACTCCCTGCCCGACGACCTCCTGTCGGGGACCGGGCTGCACATCATGTACGCCATCGTGCTCTCCATCCCCCTCCTGGGCGAGTGGCTGGCGGCGCTGATCTTCGGCGGGGAGTTCCCGGCCGAGGACATCATCGGGCGCCTCTACGTCATGCACATCCTCCTCGTCCCGGCCGCCATCGGCATCCTGCTCGGCGCCCACCTGGCCATCCTGTGGCACCAGAAGCACACGCAGTTCCCCGGCCCCGGCCGCAGCGAGCGCAACGTGGTGGGCTCACACCTGTGGCCCACCTACACGGCCCGCAGCATGGCCCTGTTCTGCCTCCTCCTGGCCCTCCTGGCGGCGCTCGGCGGGTTGGCCCAGATCAACCCCGTTTGGCTCTACGGCCCCTTCCACCCCGAGGCTGTGAGCACCGCGGCACAGCCCGACTGGTACTTAGGGTGGATCGAGGGCGCCCTCCGCGTCTTCCCCGCCTGGGAGATAAGCGTCGGCGGCAAGACCATCGCCAACCCCTTCTTCCCGTCAGTGCTGATGCCGGGCATCACCTTCGCCCTTTTGTACCTGTGGCCCTTCATCGAGGCCCGGGTGACCAAGGACTACGCCGAGCACCACCTGCTCGACCGCCCGAGAAACCGCCCCGTGCGCACCGCCATCGGCGCCGGCGTCCTCACCTTCTACGTGGTGATGACCCTCGCCGGCGCCCAGGACGTGTTCTCACAGCAGCTCGACCTCTCCATCACCGTCGTGGTGTGGGGACTCCGGGTCCTGCATGTGGCCCTGCCCCTCGCAGTGGCCCTCTTCACCTACAAGCTGTGCAAGGACCTCACCGGCGCCGAGCACCTGCTCGAGGAGCAGGAAGAGGCGCGGGCCCCGTTCGAGCCCGCCGCCAGCTGAGCCACACACCACCCTCCCTCACCCCGTCCTGCGTCCATGTCGCGATGTTGCGCCCCCGTCTGGCACAACTTCGCGACATGGACGGAGGAGGGGCTACTTGATGGTGGTGATGTAGGCGGCGATGTTCTCGGCGTCCTCCTGGGAGACGCCCAGGTTGGGCATGGCCGTGCCCGGCTCCACCTCCTGGGGGTTCCGGATCCAGCGGGCCAGGTTCTCCTCCGTGTTGGCCAGCTGGCCGGCGATGAACGAGCGCTCGGAGAACTTCTCGAGGGGCGGGCCCACCAGCCCGTCGGCCTCCTTCACGCCCGGGATGGTGTGGCAGGAGCCGCACCCGTACTTCTCGATGGCCTTCTTGCCGAGCTTGGCGTTGCCCATGGTGGACGTGGCCGGCTTGTCGGCGCTGTTGCAGGCGGCGAGGAAGGCGGCGCCCAGCGCCACCGTGACGACGGCAACCCTCGATCGGTTCATGTCCACCCTCTCATGTGACTCGGGCCTCGCCGGCCAGGCGTAGCTGGGGCTCGTTCCGGGGCGCCCGGTCGTCAGCGCCGTCCCCGCCGCCTATCCACGCTGCGAACAACAGCACGGCGGCCACAAGGTAGGCGGCCCCGCCGGGGCCCCACATGATCACCCCGGCCACCTGCTGGTCCTCGAGAGCGCTCATCCCCCCGCCCTCTCGAGCCGCGTACCACGGGTACCAGACACGACCGGACAGGGTCATGAAGGCGCCAAGGACCACACCTTGGAGGGCGGCGCCGAAGTTGGCCAGCACGGCGCCGCCGTACAGCGAACGGCGGCGGGCTCCGAGCACCGACCACCAGAAGAACAGCGCCGTGCCCAGGAAGCTGGCGTGCTGCACGGCGTGCACCCACTCCGAGCGCAGCGCCGCCTGGTAGGGCGCCGGGGCGTGCCAGGCCCAGAGGGCCAGTGTCTGCACGGCGAGGGCGGTGGCCGCCCACGCCACCCAGCCCCGGGGGCGGGCGTGGCTGCGGGACAGCCGGCGCCACCAGGGGGCCACCGAGCTCCTGAGACCGGGGCCGAGCGACCAAAGCAGGGGCGGCAGGGGGTTGCCCAACGTGAGCAGCGGCGCGGCCACCGCCACCAGTACCTCGTGCTGGACCATGTGGGCCCACAGGCGCTCCTGGGAGGCGTGGTCGAGCGGCGTCACCAAGACCAGGAGGACGGCAACCAGGCCGGCACCGAAGGCCGCCGCCCGCCAGGGGTGGGGGACGCCGGTACGGGCCCACAGGCGCCTGGTGCCCCGTGCATAGGCCCATCCCACCACGGCCGTGCCCACCAGGACGGGAGCGTGCTCAAACACAGGGGCTGAGGAAAAGGGCGTAGCTGCCTTCGAGGAGGATGAGGGCCAGGGAGAAGGCCCCGGTGATGAGCCCGAAGACGCCCACGAAGTTGTGGTTGCCGGCCAGGCTGCCCGAGCCCTCGTCGTCCTCGGCGGTGCGCATCACGCCCAGGCAGATCCACATGCCCAGGGCGGTGATGCCCCCGGTCACGAGGGTGGCCAGGTGGACGGTCCACAACGTCCCCTTGTCGTTGCACGTGAACGCGATGATGCCCGAGGCCAGCGTGATGTGGACCATCCAGGCCACGATTCCCACCAACGCCGCAGACCAAAGGAGGACCGTGCTCCGCCGGGCGGTGTCGAACAGGCTCATCCGACCGTCACTTGAGGTGGGCCGAGAGGTACAGCGACGAGAAGACGAAGATCCACACCGCGTCGACGAAGTGCCAGTACATCCCCACCACCTGGACGGTGACGTGGCGCTCGGCCGAGAACTTGCCCTGGAAGGCCTTGACCAGGACCACGGAGAGCATGATGAGGCCACCCAACACGTGGGCGCCGTGGAAGCTCGTGACGGTGTAGAAGATCGAGGCGTAGGCGTTGTCCCTGATGCCGAAGGTGAGCTCGGGGTACTCGTAGAGGGCCAGGAAGGCGAAGAAGCTGAGGCCCATCAGGATCACCATGATGAGCCCCGCCTTGAGCTGACCCTCCTTCCCCTTGCGGATCCCGTGCTCGGCCCAGAACATGGGGCCGCTGCTGCCCAGCAGGACCAGCGTCATCAGCGAGATCTTGGGCAGCTCGGGTGCCTCGATGCCCCCGAGGGGCCACTCCTTGGAAGCGGCCTGGAGGAAGAAGTAGGAAGCCAGGAGGCTGGCGAAGATGGTGGCCTCGGTCATGATGAGCACGGTCATCCCCCACCACGCCGTGCTGCGGCCGGGCTTGGCCTGGAACTCCTCGGCCGGCCCGGCGGCGGTGGCTTCCGAGACCGTGGTCACTGCAGGTCCATCTCCGTGCGCCACAGCCAGCCGGCCATGCCCGCCGCCGCCACCACCAGGCCGAGGACGCCGACCAGGGCCGCCTTCAGGAGGAGGCCCACGAAGATCACGGCCAGGCCGAGGGCAAGGACGAAGGGGAGGTAGGTGGGGTTCGGGATCTCCATGGTGTCGTCGGGCTCGGACTCGAGGCCGGTGACGATCGGCGTCTGGCGGTGGACGGCCCCGGGCGGGCCCATCGACTTGGTGGCCTCGTCCGTTCCCGACTCGGCCTCCTCCAGGCGCTCGGAGTCCCACAGGGGATGGCGGCCCGCCGCCACGGGGATGGCCTCGAAGTTGCACTCGGGCGGCGGCGAGGTGGGCGTCGACCACTCGAGCCCGTCGGCGTTCCACGGGTTGCCTCCCGCCGGCTCGCCCCGGACCCGGCTGTAGAAGAAGTTCACCAGCGTGATGACGGTGCCCAGCCCGAACAGGAAGCTGCCGAAGGTGACCACCACGTTGAGGGTCTCCCACCCGAGGCCGGGGCTATAGGTGTAGACCCGCCGGGGCATGCCGAGAAAGCCCAGGACGTGCATGGGGAAGAAGGCCAGGTTGAAGCCGACGAACATGACCCAGAAGGAGATCTTGCCCATGCGCTCGTCGAGCAGGCGGCCCGTCATCTTGGGCAGCCAGTAGTAGAGGGCCCCGAAGATCGGGAACACCACCGCCCCGTTCAACACGTAGTGGAAGTGGGCCACGATGAAGTAGCTGTCGGTGGCCTGCCAGTTGAACGGGAGCACCCCGAGCATGACCCCGGTGACCCCACCGAGCAGGAAGATGAGGAACCAGCCGAGGGCGAACAGGAAGGGGGTGGTCCACTCCACTACGCCGCGCCAGATGGTGGCGATGAGGGTGAAGAAGAGCACCCCGCTGGGAATGGCGATGATGAGGCTGGCGGCCGAGAAGAAGGACATGGCCAGGGCCGGCATCCCGGTGGCGAACATGTGGTGCACCCACACTCCGAAGCTGATGAAGGCGATGGCCACCAGGGACGCCGCCGTCCACTTGTAGCCGGCCAGTCGCCGGCGGGCGAACACTGGGATGATGGTGGCCACCATGCCGGCAGCCGGCACGAAGAGGATGTACACCTCTGGATGCCCCCAGAACCAGAACAGGTGCTGGTACAGCAGAGGGCTCCCGCCTCCGGCGGCCTCGTAGAACTGGGTGCCGAAGAGTCGGTCGGCCTCGAGCAGCACCGCGCCCACGGTGAGGGCGGGAACGGCGAAGATGACCATGAAGGCCATGGCCAGGATCGACCACACGAAGATGGGCATCCGGTTGAGCGTCATGCCCGGAGCTCGGAGCTTGAAGGCTGTGACGATGAAGTTCACGGCCCCCACCGTGGTGGAGATGCCCACGAAGATGATGCCCAGCCCCCAGAAGTCCATGTTCACCCCGGGGGAGTACTCGGAGTTCGTGAGGGGCACGTAGGCGAACCACCCGCCCATCGGAGGCCGGCCCACCAGGTAGCTGGCGTACATGAAGATGGCGGCCAGCACGAACACCCAGTAGCTGAAGGCGTTGAGACGAGGGAACGCCATGTCCCGGGTGCCCAGTTGCAGGGGCAGGAGGTAGTTGCCGAACCCGGCCAGCACGGGGGTGTTGAACAGGAAGATCATGGTCGTGCCGTGCATGGTGAACATCTGGTTGTAGGCCTGGGGGCCCATCACCTGGCTGTCCGGCGCGGTGAGCTGGGCCCGCATCAGCAAGGCCTGAAGGCCGGCGATGAAGAAGAAGATGAAGGCCGTGTAGATGTAGCGAATGCCGATGCGCTTGTGGTCCACGGTGGCGAAGAAGCCGGGGGCGCCCGGGGCCTCCTCCCATAGGACCTCGATGGCCTCGTGCCGCTCTTCTGGCGTCGGGCGTCTTTCTTCGGTGACGGTCATTCGCTCTACCTCTGGCTCTCCAGGTACACGATGAGGTCCAGCAGCTCGTCGGACTCGAGCTGCACAGGTGGCATCAGGTTCCCAGGCTTGATCGTCTGCGAGTTCAGGATCCAGCCTGCCAGGTTGGCTCGGGTGTTGGGAGCAGCCACGGCGCCGAGCGTACGGCGGCTCCCGAAGTCACTGAGGTCGGGCCCCCGGGTGCCGCGCGCCTCGGTGCCCCGGATGGCGTGGCACCCGGCACAGGCGTGGCGCATGAAGACCACCTCTCCCCTGGCCGCCTGCTCGCTGGACGGCCCTGCCCGGGGGCGCTTCTGGCGGGCGAGCCAGCGCTCGTACTCGGCCGGCTCCTCGGCCACGACGAGGAAGGCCATCTTGGCGTGCTGGATCCCGCAGAACTCGGCGCACTGGCCCCGGTACTCGCCCGGGTTCTTGGCCGTGAAGCGGATGACGTTGCGCTGGCCCGGGACGAGGTCCACCTTGCCGGCCAGCTGGGGCACCCAGAAGCTGTGGATCACGTCCCGCGTCCGGAGCCCGATCTCCACGGGCCGGCCAGCCGGCACCCGGACCTCGTTGGCGGTGGTGACCTCGTCGTCGGGGTAGCGGACGGCCCACCAGAACTGGTAGCCGGTCACCTCGATCTTGACGGGATTGGGATCGGGCGTGGCCAGGGAGTCGGTGGTCTTCACCGTCACCACGGCGAGCAGGGCCAGGATGACCGTGGGAGCGATGAGGCCTCCCACCCAGATGAAGGCACCGTCGGAGATTCGGGAGGGCTTCTCGCCGCCCGCCCGCCGGCCCCGGAGGGCGCCGATGATGATGAAGCCCCCCACCACCACGTACACGGCGGTGGCCAGCCCGAACATGAGCCAGGCCACGCTGGCGATGCTCTTGGTGGCCGAGCCCTGAGGGTCGAGAGCCGAGGGCGAGCCCTTCCCGCACGCCACCAGCGCCAGGCCCGCCACGACGACGAGCAGGGCGCCACGACGGTGACGGAGCCCACGACGCAGCTGACGAAATGCCGAATCGGCCAGTCGTCTCTTCAGCAGCGTCGCCATCAGGTCTTCTTCTTGTCCAGGTTCCAGAAGGCGGGCCCGATGGGGGCGGAGAAGTCGCCCTTGGCGACGAGCACGTCGTCCTCTCCGACCTCGATGGGCAGCTGGGGGAGCTTGCGGGTGGCGGGGCCGAACACCGGCTTGGCCTCCTCCAGCACGTCGAAGGCCGACTGGTGGCACGGGCACAGGAGCTGGTGGGTGTCGACCTGGTACAGGCCCACCGGGCAGCCGGCGTGGGTGCAGATCTTGGAGAAGACGATGAGGCCCTCGTGCGACCAGTCCTTGCGCTCGGGCTTGGGGTGGAGCTGGTTCTCCTCCACCCGGATGAGCACGGCCGCGGAGTCGGCGTCCTCCGACTTGGTGTGGCCCTCGGGGAACACGGTGATCTGGCCCCCCACGGGCAGGGTGTCGACCTTGACCTCCTTGCCGTGCTCGTCGACGACCTTCATTCCCTTCTTCCACTTGGTGTGCATGAGCGTCTGGCCCGGCCCCGGGCCAAGGGAGCGGATGGGGAAGACGGCGGCTCCCCCCAAGGCCAGCGCGGCCAGCCCGAGCATCCGAGTGAGCATGGTGCGCCGCTTGACCAGGCCGGCCCGGAGCAGGTCCTGCTCGAACGCCTCCCGCTCGTCCTCGCTGGTGGGCAGGTCCTCCCGCTCCTGCACGACAGGGCCCTGGGGCAGCAGGCGGTTGGCCCAGATGACGAGGCCCACCCCCAGGCCCCCGAGGGACACGGCCAGGAGGAAGCCTTCGACCGGGGGGTCACCGCCGCCGGCGTAGACGAACCCAAGGGCCACCGCCGCGGCGGCGGAAACGGCGAACGACAGCGCGGCCCGGCGCTCGGCCTTCCGCTCGTTCCGCTCGTCTATCTCCTCCCGCTCCTGGCGCTCCTCGCGCTCGGGGGACGGCGTCTGGTCGGTGCTGCTCACGGCTCCTCCCCCGTCCCCCGCTCACCGATCCACAGCACGATCAGTATCAGCACCCCCATGCCCACGACCCAGCCCACCAGGCCCTCGGCGAACGGGCCCAGGTGAAACAGGCCGTTGCCTCCGCGGTCCCTGGGCTCTCTGAGGTAGAGCACGTACTTCACGATGGAGTTGAGCTGGTGCTCGTCGAAGACCTCCTCGCCGTAGGCGGGCATGCTGGGCGGTCCGGCCCGTATGGCCTCGGCGATCTGGGTAGGCGTCACGTCCTTCAGCCCCGGGGCCTCCCGGCCCATGAGGGCCCCGCCCGACCCGGACCACTGGTGGCAGCCGGCGCACTCGGCCAGGAAGAGCTTGGCCCCCTCGGAGAGCTTCCCCTCCTTCACGTTCACCTCGGGGATCTCGGGCTCATGGGCCAGGAAGGACCGCATGTGCTCCATCAGCGAGTCCACTTCCTTGGGCTTGTACTTCACCTCTCGGCGCCGCCGCTCGTCGCCGGCCTCCTCGATGGGCATGCGACCGGTGGTTATGGCGTAGTGGGCCTCGGCCGGGCCGACCTCCTTCAGGCTCTGGCCCCGGCTCGTCCCCTTGCCGTCGGGCCCGTGGCAGTAGGCGCAGTCCCGCAGGTACAGCCGCTCGCCCAGCTCGGGGTCGGCTTCGGAAGCGGCCGCCAATGGCTCGGCACGCGCCTTCGACGGCCCCAAGAAGGCCGCCGCGGCCAACGACAGCCCGCCGAGGAGCAGGAGCAGGAGCAAGAACCGGACGGAGGCGTGCCACCGGGTCATCCCTAGACCCGACTGCCACCGAGCACGATCGACGCCCCTCCCCGTGTCCCGGTGGCACCCGCCTCCGGGCGACTTTTGTCAGCTTGGCCTGCCCGTAATGTTGGGCGGGCACAGGTTATTCCCGCCGCCCTGTCACGGCCATTCGCCCGAGCGGTCGCTCCCCTGCACCACTGGGCGCCCGTCGGCCGCCCACCCCTTGGTGCCGCCGGCCACCGACACGGCGTCCCAGCCGGCGCCGTTCAGGGCCTCGGCCGCGGCCAGGCTGCGGCCCCCGGTGGCGCAGATGACGTAGACCCGCTGGTCCCTGGGGATCTCATCGGCCCGACCGGACAGCTCTGGGAGCGGGATCAGCACGGCACCGGGCACGTGCGCCTCCTCGTACTCCTCGGGCATGCGCACGTCGTACAGGGGCGCGCCAGCGGCCAGGGCAGAGGCCAGGTCGTCGAAGCCGACCTGGGGCGCCTCGGGCTGGCGAGGGAAGCTCACGCCAGGAGCGTACTGTCGGAGGCCCGCAGCACATCGGGGAGCTCGTCGGCGTGGACGATGGCGAGGCGCCTGGTGGGCCGGGTCAGGGCCACGTAGAGCGCCCGCAGGCCCTGGGCCTCCTCGGCCACCAAACGGGCCGGCTCGGCCACCACCACGGAGTCGAACTCGAGGCCCTTGGCCAGGCCCACGGGCAGCAGGGTGACCGGCGCCTCGAGGCCTCTCCCGTCGGGGCCGGCGAAGTCCACCCCAGCGGCGCGAAGGGCGTCGGCGACGGAGGCCGTCAAGGACGGGACCGTGATGACAGCGACGGTGCCGGGGCGGACCTCGGCCACCTCCCCGAGGGTGGCCTCGGCCACGGCCCGGGCCAGCCCCGGCGGCGTGGCGGTGCGGACCGCTGGGGAGCTGCCCGTCGAGCGCACGGAAAGCGGCGGGCGCAGGTCGGGCGCGACCTGGGCCAGGACCCGGCTGGCGACCTGCATCACCTCCCCCGGCGTGCGGTAATTGACGCTGAGCTCCACCACTCGACGGGCCGGATGCCGGGGTAGCTGGTCCAAGACCTCTCCCCAGCTCTCCGGCGCCCGGGGGCCCGTGGCCTGGGCGATGTCTCCGACCACGGTCATGGAGCCAGAGAGCGACCGCCGAGCGAGCATGCGCAGCTGCATGGCGCTCAGGTCCTGAGCCTCGTCCAGGACGATGTGGCCGTAGGTGCGCACGTCGCCGTCCCCGTCGGCGGACGTCTGGCGCCGCGGGCCGAGCAGGAGGCGGGCCTCGTCCACGAGAGGGGCGTCGGCATCCGTCCACGGGATGTCGTGCAGGCTCGAGCTCCGGCCCCGTTGGAGGGCGGCCATCTCCTCGTCGCTCAGAAACCCCCGTGCAGCCAGGCGGAGGAGCGGTGGCGCCCCGAAGAGGTCGTGCAGCAGCTCCTCCGGGCTGAGCAGGGGCCAGATGCGGTCGAGGGCGGCCCCGACGTCGGGGTGGCGCCTCAGCGCCGGCCACAGCTCGTCCCACCCCGACAAAGGGTCCACGCCCAGGTCGGCCTCGGCGCCCGGCTCCGCCTTTGCGGGCGGGCCCGCTCGCACACCCACCCGGCGGCGCCGCTCTACGGACCGGCGGAACTGCTC
>JALYHE010000123.1 GCA_030776705.1 Actinomycetota bacterium
GGTGGTGACCGCACGCCCACCGCCACCGGTACCACCACCACCACCGGTACCACCACCGCCACTGGTACCGCCACCACCGCGGAGACCGCCGTCGAGACCACCGCGCCCGAGCAGCCGTCACAGCAGCAGGACACCCGCCGGCGCGAGCAGCAGCGGGGCGACCGGAGCCCGAGGGACCAGCAGCGGCAGTCGGACGGCGGCGGCCAGGTCGAGCCCGGCAACCGGCGCAGGCGCCGCCGTGGGCGCGACCGGGACCGGAGCGAGCGCGACCTGCAAGGAAGTGGCCAGGAGCAGCAGTTCCAGGGCGAGCCGGTCCCGGTGGCCGGCCTGCTCGACCTGGTCGACCAGGGCTACGGGTTCCTGCGCACCAAGGGCTACCTGTCCAGCCCGAACGACGTGTACGTGTCGATCAGCCAGGTTCGCCGGTCTGCCCTGCGCAAGGGCGACTACATCGAAGGCGCCAGCCGGCCGGCGGGCAGCAGCGAGAAGTACCCGGCCCTGCTGCGCGTGGACGCGGTCAACGGGCTCACCCCCGAAGAGGCGCGGGAGCGGCCTCGCTTCGAGGACCTCACGCCGCTCTTCCCCGACCAGAAGCTCCGCCTGGAGGTGCCCGGCGACTCGGCCAACATGGTGGCTCGCATCGTCGACCTCATCTCGCCGATCGGCAAGGGCCAGCGGGGACTGATCGTGTCCCCACCCAAGGCGGGCAAGACCACCGTCCTCAAGCAGATCGCCCACTCCATCGAGGCAAACAACCCGGAGGTGCACCTGATGGTGCTCCTGGTGGACGAGCGGCCCGAGGAGGTCACTGACATGCGCCGCTCCGTGCGGGGAGAGGTCGTGTCGTCCACGTTCGACCGTCCTTCCGAGGAGCACACCTCGGTGGCGGAGCTGGCCATCGAGCGGGCCAGGCGACTGGTCGAGCTGGGCAACGACGTGGTGATCGTGCTAGACGGGATAACCCGGCTGGCCCGGGCCTACAACCTGGCCGCCCCGGCTTCGGGGCGCATCATGTCCGGTGGGGTGGACTCCGGGGCCCTGTACCCGCCCAAGAAGTTCTTCGGCTCGGCCCGCAACATCGAGGAGGGTGGCTCCCTCACCATCTTGGCCACTGCGCTGGTCGAGACCGGCTCCAAGATGGACGAGGTGATCTTCGAGGAGTTCAAGGGGACGGGCAACATGGAGCTCCGGCTGGACCGCAAGCTGGCGGAGCGTCGGATCTACCCCGCCATCGACGTCAACGCCTCTTCCACCCGTCACGAGGAGCTGCTGTTCGAGCGGAACCAGCTCCAGCAGGTCTGGAAGCTGCGGCGGGTGCTCAACGCTCTGGGTAGCGAGGGAAGCGCAGCGGCCGGCCTGGAGTTGTTGATGGACAAGATCAAGACCACATCCGGGAACGACGAGTTCCTGGCCGAGATCGCCAAGGGGCCCACGCCCCCGGTGTGAGCGAACGGAGGGCGATGAAGGCCGAGATCCACCCCGACTACGTGGAGGCGACGGTGAGGTGCTCCTGCGGGAACACCTTCACTACCCGGGCCACCAAGGCAGATCTCCACGTGGAGCTGTGCAACGAGTGCCATCCCTTCTACACCGGCAAGCAGAAGCTGGTGGACACCGGGGGCCGTGTCGAGCGCTTCGAGCGGCGCTACGGCTCCCGGGACAAGAAGCGCTAGCCGGAGCGGTCGGCAACATCCCGCTCGACGCAGCACGGCGCCAGGCCCTCTTCGAGGCCAAGCTGCGGGCCCTGGTGAAGGGCCACTGGGGGAGGGGCGAGGGGAAGGCGGGGACGTTCCCCGGCGGCGCCACCCTGCGCAGGCGGGCCACTGGCTGGGTGCTGGCCGACGAGACCCCCGAGCGGGCCCTGGGGGGAGCGCTGGCGTGGGGCCGTCAGAAGGGCGTCGAGGAGCTCCACGTCCTGGCCGGGCAGGGGGCCGGCGGGCTGGCCCGCCGGGCCATGACCTTCGCCGACCCGCCGCGGGTGTGGCGGGTCGAGGGCACGTCGCTGGTCCCGGCCCGACCCGAGCCGTCGCCGCCGCCGCCCGAGCTGCCTGCCCAGGCCCAGGATTTCGTGGCCGTGCTGGCCGAGGCTGGCGTCGACCCGGTGGTGGAGCACGGGGTGCTCACCGGCGAGGTGCTGGGCCTGGAGGTGGCCCGGGTGGTGGTGGACGACCTGGGCGCGTTCCTGGAAGTGGGGGTCGGAAAGCACGACCGGTACGCACAGCGCCTCATGCACCACGACCGTCCTCCTCTCGACGCCCTGGCCGCCGCGGCCGAGGCGGTCCGGGAGGTGCGTCGCCCGGGCGCGCCCGCCCACCAGGTGAACCGGCTGGCGCAGGAGCGGTGGCTGCGCTCGGTGCTGGTGAGCCGTCCCGCCCTGGTAG